>JAFZLB010000104.1 GCA_017551665.1 Lachnospiraceae bacterium | reverse complement strand
TTGGGACCGAACAGCACCCGGTTGCCCACATAGCTATGGCCGTCATCAATCAGCGTCAGATTGAAATTCGCGTAAATCCCGTTGCCGAAGTGCACGTGTTTGCCGCCCCAGCTGGCCCGGAAGGGCAGCTACAATAAGACCCATATCCCGAAGGGCACCTACACCCTGACCGCCACCTGGACCGAGAACGGCAAGAAGGTCACGTCTGAATCAACAGTGAAGGTCGAATGAATCCCGGAAAGGGCGCGGAACATCCGGAATCGTTTGTAATCTGAATGGAGACAATTAAGGGCTGTACATGGTACAGCCCTTAAGAATGTTCTCCTCGAAAGTCTACACCACGCCTTCAGCTGCTTTTAACATAGCCTCCGCCTCGCGAACCAATTTGGGGGTCAGCTCTGCAAGCTCCGTTGCTTTTTTCTTGCTGATACCGTCTTTGCGCATATTTATATAGATGCGCAGACCTTTGTTGTTCTCGCCTTTGATAATGCCTTTTTGTATGCCTTTCTGTTCGCCTTTCTGTTCCCCCTGCTCCCACGCCTCATCCAGAAAAGTACGCATCGTATTGTCTCCCTTCCGTTTCGCCAATACCTGTGCTTCTTCAAACTTATTGTTTTTGGTAAGCGCCTGCATCAAGTCCAGCAACTCCGTCACATGACGAATGGTCTCCTCAGACGGCTTGTACCGCTTGTTCTTCCGCAGCTGCACGAAGTAGTCTGCCACAATCCGGAAATCGCTCCGGAACATCCTTACCTGTTTTTCGGTCAGGTAAGCAATTTCAAACAGATTGATCCTGTAATCACTGACGTACGGTTTCAGTGCCTGATCCAGTTTGAAACACTCACGCAATGTCTTTGGTGTGCGCCATCTGTGGGTGCTTCCGAAATAAAGCACCAGAGAGACAACCGGATAACGCTTTTTTTCTTTTTTCCGCTCACCTCTGCGGAGCTGGTCACGGTAGGCCGCGCCGTCATATCCGATCATCCGCAAAGGCATGTCTTCGTCTTCCTCTGTCTGGTTTTCCAGACCGACCAGTGCGATCCGCACCTCATGGTTCTTCCAGAACTTCGCCACGTCCCGCACCTGATTCCGGATTTTGCCGTGTGCGTTATAGCTGCTGACCGGATTAGCGTCTTCCAAATCTTCCTCCCGTACCAGACGCCTGCCGTTAAACAACAGCACGTTTACAATGTCGGCAAAGACATCGTTCAATTCTTCCAGTGACTTTTTCGTCAGATCCTTCTTCCCCATGTGTTCCCCCCTTCATCGTTTGTGAAAACACCGGGGAAGCTGACAAGAACAGTATAGTATAATGTCCCGGCGTCTTCAAGTTGCAGATGAATCGTAGCACAGAGGATATAAATTGTCAATATATATTTTATTATTTGGTTATATTTAATGCATGAACAGGAAATAATTACGTCAAGGCCGATGCCGGCGGTGGCGTGCGGCGGGAAACTGTGATATTCTATTACGGAGACTGCAACGGCTTTGTCCGGCGCGGATGCGTTCGCGTCCGGGAGATTGCGGGGGAAGGGCATGCACTATCCCATTGTGTTTTTCGGGGTGAAGGACACCTCCGAAACGATCATCAACTTTATGAACGAAGAGCTGCGGAAGCCCGATCTTGTGGTGACGCTCTCCGCCGAGGCGCGGGGCAAGACGGAGATTTCCGGAGAAGCGCCACTGAAGGCGCTTTGTGAAAGGCTGGGGATTCCGGTCTTTGAAGCGGCAAAGTACAAGCTGGATGATGACGCAACAAACAGCTTTTTTAAGGAAAACAGCTTTGACCTTGGGATTGTGGTCGGCTGGCAGCGCCTGATCCCTTCGCATGTGCTGAATGCCTTTTCCAAAGGCATCTTCGGCTTTCACGGCAACGCCGGCTATCTCCCCTTCGGACGGGGCCGCTCTCCCCTGAACTGGTCGATTCTTCTGGGGGATACGCGCTTTAACTTAAATCTCTTCCGCTACGACGAACATGCGGATTCGCCCAATGTCTTCGCGACGGAGATGTTCTCCCTGACGGAGCATGACAACATCCGTACGGCCACGTATAAAAACCTGATCTGCACGAAGCGGCTGATCGCAAAGCTCATCGCGGCTTATGACGCGGGCGGCGAAATCCCGATCCGCACGGAATCCAGGGACTTTGATTCCTGGTACGAAAAGCGTACGGCGCAGGACGGGAAGATTGACTGGCATGCGCGCACACGCGAAATCTATAACCTCGTCCGCGCAGTGAGCGAACCCTTCCCCGGGGCGTATTGCTACGTGGAGGGAAGACAAAAGGACAACTCTGCAAGGGCTTCCGGCAGGACTGTGCACCCCGCTGCACAGTCCGTAAGAACGTGTGACGCAGGAGACCCTGCGGACCGGGCCATCGCCGCAGGCGATTTGGAATGCCCGATTGGTCCGCTCCCCACGCTGAAAGCGTGGGAGGTGCACCCCTTCGACGAAATGATAGACTTCCATGATTACGCCCCCGGCGAGATCATCGATGTCTTCGACGGCAAGCCCGTGGTGCGCACGGTGGACGGCTCGCTTTTGATTGACCGTTACGAATGTGATGTCCCGCTGAAGGCAGGGATGATGTTATGCTGAACACCGGCATGACGAAGGAGTAATGCCTGACAGACGCTTTGGCGGTGCAGGCACAGGGCACGGCAGTGCGGCAAAAGACAGGAAACAGCAAGGAGGACGCAACATGTTTTCTTATGACGATTATAAAGAAATCATCCGCCTGATCAAGGAAAGCGGCCGCTACATGACCTATTCCGAGGCGATGCATGCCGACGAATGGATCCTCATGCGGCATGATGTGGAATACAGCGTGGAGCGTGCCCTGGCGCTGTCCAAGGTGGAAGAGAGCATGGACTTCCGCTCCGTCTTTTTCTTCCAGTGGACGAACAATTCCTACAACATCCTCTCCCGCAAAAACCGGGACATCTTAACGGAGATGCACGAGCGCGGCCAGCAGATCGGCCTGCACTTTGCCTTAAACGGCATGACGGACATGCAGATCGTCAGACAGCGCATCCGCAAGGAAGCGGACATGCTCTCGGATATGCTGGGCTTTCCGATCACCGCCTTTTCCATTCACCGTCCCTCGCCGCAGGTGCTCAGGGAAAACATCAAACTGGACGGGCTCTTGAACGCCTATCAGGACGACTTCTTTGTCTTCAACCCGGATGCAGGCCCGGAGGACAGCCCGGAGGTGAAATACCTCTCCGACGCCAACCACATCTGGCGCTACGGCTATCCGGACGAGGCGACGATCAAAACCCATAAAAAAATCCAGATCCTCGTCCATCCCTTCGGCTGGACAAAGGAAGGCTATGATAATCTGGAGAATTATAAATCACTTGTCAGGGAAAAATACGCGGAGCTGATTGATTCCATTGACCGGGAATGCAAGGATTTTGCGGAATACAGAGATCAATTCGAAACGTCACCGGTTTGACCTGCGCACGCAGCGCAGGGTGATGCGGGCCTGTCCGCCCGTGGTGCAGGTAAAGAGCGTTAAGTCCCATTCCTTGCCGGAGATCATTTCCAGCACCTCGGAAGACTTCAGCGTGTAGATTTCCGAAACCTCATAGACAAATTCATTGCCGTTGATATCCGTAAAGCGCACCTCCGCGCCGGTCTCCACATGATGCAGCGGGGCAAAATGTGCTTTGTAATTATGCCCGCAGAGCACCATGTTGTCCGTGTAGGCGCTGCCCGTATACAGCCCCGGCGCAATCTTCCCGTCCTCTTCGTCCCAGTACGAAAGCACCGGCAACGCAATGCCCGCACTCTCCACCCGGACAACGCCGATATAATCCCTTCCGTCCACGGAAATCACCGGCATACGGTCGTCCAGGGGCTGAAGCTGCGTGTGGCTGGTGGCCTGCTCCACCTTCTCCAGCACCTCCGCGGAAGCCTCTCCGGCGCGTTCATCCTCCATGCGGTTATACAGCACCAGGCCCGCCGCGGCCGCCAGAAACAACAGTCCCGCGATCATCAGCGGCAGACCCTTTTTATTCTTCGTCTTCTGTTCCATGATCTTTCTTCTTGGATGTTTTCACAAAGAGCACGATCAGCAGCAGCAGAAGCATGGGCACCGCAATGGCGATGGAGACAAAAATCGTATCCACCATCACCGCGTCACTGCCGACAAAACGTCTTCCGGCACCAAGGACGGCATCCGAGCGGACACCGCGCACCAGCATGCGGTGGGAGTTGACGCCGTAGGGCGTGCAGGTGATGAGCGTGCAGTAATCCTCCTCCGGGTCAATGGCCAGATCATCCACCTCTTCCGGCAGCACGATTTTGATCTGATCCACCTCATAGGCCAGGGTCCGGTCCATGACCGTGATGAAGAAGACATCCCCCTCCACCAGCTTGTCCAGATCCGTCAGGATGCGGGCGCTGGGCAGCCCCCTGTGGCCGGAGAGCGCGATGTGATTGCCCTTGCCCCCCGTGGGCAGGGAAGAAGAAGGCACGTGGCCGATGGCGACCTGCAGCACCGCCTCGTCCACGGTGTGATAAATCGGCATGTGCACGTCAATGGCATCGATGCTGAGATAGCCCATCATGCCGTTGCCCACAGGATCCAGCAGCGTATTGTACTCCGCAAGCTCCTCCTCCGTCATCTCCTTCAGCTTGCCGTGGGACGCAACACCGGCGTTATAACGCTCCGCTTCCTCCCAGAACTCTGAATGGTCCTCTTCCACAAACTCCTCCAGCGCCGCGTTATAAGTCGCAATGGCACGGACGGCGTCTCTTTTGTTCCACCAGTTGCTGAAGCTCGGATAAAGGACAATCACCAGGCCCAGGAGGAACAGAAACAGGAGAATGATTGTTACGCGTCTGCTATTGCTCTTCATATCTCAATGATACCACACTCCCCTCCTGCTCTGCCATCCCTGGCAGAGCACAAAACAGTCGGGTCGGTAGTATGGCGCATCCGTGCGCGCATACCATCAATACAGGGGGCGGCGGAACCGTCCCCTGTTTTTGTCTGCTGTTTACTTGTGTCATCCGTCTTCAGGCACGTCTCCTGCGGATCAGTCCCGCCGCGAAAAGCCCGATGCCGCCAATTGCGAGCAGGGGAACCGGCCACCAGAGCTGACCCGTCTGCGGCAGTCTCCGCGCACCGAGAACCTCCGGGATCTCCCCTCTCCTGACGCCAAGAATGTCCTCTTCCTCCGCGGGACCTCTCCTGACGCCGAGGATGTCTTCCTCCTCCGGCGGCGGCGGATTATCGTTCGGCGGCGGCGGGGGTTCATCCGGCGGCGGGGGCGGCGGGTTGTAGGTGTTGGTCAGGGTGAAGGTGCCGGACCACTTGTTCTCGACAACCGAGACCGAATAGCTTTGCGCCGTTGCACGCTCCACCACGCTCCAGATATGACGTCTGCTCCCTGCCGTCCAACTGTAATGCCATCCGTTTCCTTCGTTTAATGTTACGGTCTGATAGAGTACGCCGTCACGATAAATGTCAACAATGACTTCCGCCGGCCGGAGCGTGGCATCATCTCCAACCCAGCGTTTGAAAATCTCAAATTCATAAGGAACTGTATCATAGCGGTATTTTTGACGCAACTGTGCATTGTTGTTCTGAAAGTCCAGGTTTACGCCGTAATCCCAGACACCGGCGGTATAACCCGGTAATGCCACAAAGGCGGGATCATAACTGTACCGGTAATCATCATAACCGTCCTCCACAATCAGACCGTCCGCAATCAGCAGATACAGGCCGGGAGAAAGTCCCGTAAACGTAACGGTTCCGTCCGGCTCTGTCACCTCATCCCCCTGTGGCGTAACACCATACTCCGGTGCCGTTGCGTAGGGCGCGAGGGAGGCCGCAATCCGTTGCCATCTTGCTCTGCGGACCGTATCGGATTCGCCGTCGCGAATGATCAGTGCGTCATTCAGCGCTTCCTCCGAAAAGCCGGTAATCCTCGTGTAGCCGGTGTTTTCATCAAACTGACGGAAGGCATTTTTCAGCTGGTATTCCAGCGTATAGCCGCTTGCGGCGTTGTCCTTTGTCCGGCCTGTCGCGGACGCCACCTGATAAACACGCACGCGCATGCCGGAAATCGGATCATTGTTTCGGTCCCGGTAGACAATCGCAATTTTCCCGTTGCCGTTATCGACAATCGGATCATTGTCCGCCCGCGCCGTCAGGGGTGTCCCGAAAAGGAGCGCCGCCGCAGCCACTGCGGATATCAGTCTCTTCATGTACGTTTTGATTCTCATAAAAAACTCCTGCTTTACGGTAAACTCTTTCCGCTTCATTGACGGTACGGTGTACCCTGCGAATACACGATGGTCGTAAGGTACGCCCTGCCGTCAGTTCCCTCAGGTCTCCCGGGGCGGGCACTCCCGCCCCGGGTATGCATTCATGTACATTTCCACTTTTGTTGTATCATTGATGCGCCTTGATGCAGATTTCATGCACCTGCGGATTGCTCCGTGCCACGCACCCCCGCAATCCTCAGCGGACGCGTCTGCGTGCCACAAGCACCACACCCGCGCCGATCATAAGGGCCGCACCGATGATGTAGAACAGTGTCGTTCCCATGCCGCCGGTCTCCGGAAGCTTCAGGCCTTCATCGTTCGGGATCGGAGCGGTTTCGTAACCGTCCGGCTTGTTCGGTGTGTGAGCCGCGCCCGCATCATCGATATTGATCATTGTAGCGGTCAGCGCGTTCGCAGCACCGTTGTGTCCGTTGGTTGTCGTTGCGATGATCTCAACCTGCACGTCTTTCGTCAGCTTGTTGTAGCCTGTCGGTGCCTTCGTTTCCTTGAGATAGTAGGTGCCTTCGTCAAGACCGGAAATGATAAACTTACCTGTCGCGTCCGTTTTCAGAATGGAAGCACCCTCACCGGCATAGTATCCGGAATAATCGAAGGGATTCGGGTCGGTGGGATTCAGCGGCGGATCAATGATGGCCGTCCAGCCCTGCACCTTGCCGTTGGCATCCACGGACACGTATTCATTCTGTCCTTGCGCATTCACACGATAGAATACGAATTCCGCATCCATCAGCTTCTTCGTTGTATCCGCACTGTCGAACTTGTCCACATCCAGCTCATAGGTGAAGACCACGACTTCATCCCAGGGGGTCGGTTCACCGGTCTCGTTCGGATTGTTGCCGTAGATCAGTCTGGATCTGTTGCGGTTGCCGGGTCTGCCGATGACCGCGCCTTCGTTTAAGGTCGCGCTGAAGGTCACCTTGATCTTCTGGCCGATGTATTGTTCACCAAGCGTTTTCACCAGATCATCGATCTTGACGTTGAACTGCTTCACCTTTCTTGTGGTGTTGGCATTCACCTGGATGTCAAACGGATTGTCAATGTATTCAATCGTGTAATCCGTACCCGCAGTAAGCGTTTTCAAAACGGTTCCCACATTGTCCTTGCTGACGACTTCCACCTTGATGGAGCTTTTGTCCAGCGAAAATGCCGTGTCATACTGGTCCTGGAACTCATAGTAGTAGGTCTTCATGCCCTTAAAATTCGGAACGGTGGAAAGCAGTTCGAAGGGAACTACGTCATTGATGTTGTAGTCCGCGACATCATTGAAGCCCTGACCCCACTTCTCCACTTCCTCAGGGGTTCCGTCGTAATTGCCGGGCTGGTTTTCATAGACCTTCTTTTCCTGGGTCGGGACTTCCGTCTTGATGGCGATGGTCGCTTTGTCATCCAGCACGTTGACCATTGCATATTTGCTGCCGCGGCCGTCCGCCGTAGCGAGACCGGAGATGTCCTTCACGAAATAATAACCGGTGTTCAGGTTTTCGATCGTATAAGGGCTGACTGTCTGCGTGCTCGTGCCGGCAACCGTTGTGAGGTGATCCGCAACGATAACGGAAATCGCCTGCATGGTCTCACTGTCATTCTGCTCCGCCGCAAAGACCTTTGCCACGTCCTCCGCCGTCGTGCAGTTCGTGAACTTGGTGCCGAGGGTCGTGTCCGCCTTCAGGGCCGCAAGCAGTGCCGTGGCGTTTACGCCGTTGCCCCACTCGATCGAAACCAGCTTACCGTCACCGGGCTCGCCCTTGAAGACCTGATATGCCTGATATTTCAGGTTGTCTGCCTGCGTGTTTGTGATGGTGATCTTACCGCCCGTTGCCGCAAAGGCCGGCAGTGCCAGGGTCAGCACCATCACGCTGATGAGCAGCATGCTGAGAATTTTCTTTACGTTCTTCATTTCCTTACTCCTTTCAAAACTTTTTTCTCTGTGTGGAAATATACTGTTGTTTGCTTCTTTCTCCCGGCTCATGCATCCTGGTTATTTTGACGCCCCCCTTTTCCCCTTTTTAGCATGAACTGCCAGGTGATATACATCAGGAGCGTCGCCGTCATCAGCGACATGCCTCCTGCCATGTATCCGTTGGTTCCGGGACCGCCCGCTTCGGGCAGCTTATAATAGGCCTTTTCGTTCTTGATGCGCAGCTTCAGCCGCAGATCTCTTTCATTCAGTCCCACCACCCAGGAATCCGCCGGGTAGTCCGGGGAACTGACGATTTTGATCCAGTTGTCACCATCCCTGATCTCAATCCGGAAGATGACGGGATCCGGGTTGTTCTTTTCGATATACCCCTCCGGCCACTTCGTCTCGATCAGCACATAGTCCGTGTACTGCACGAGGCCGGGGATTTTAACCGTTCCGTCCGCGCCGGTTTCGTAAGTGCCCAGCGGCTTGCTCATGTCATCCCTGCGGTACAGCGTGAATTCCGCACCGGGCAAAAGCTTTGTCTTGTCATTCGCGTCGATCTTTTCCAGTTCGATCTCCACGGACTTTCTGCGGTTCGTCAGCGTGACCTCCCAGCATTTTGTCGCTTGGTTATAGGTCACCGGGACGTTTGTCCAGTTGATGACGTTACCGTTCTCATCCACCAGGTCATAATTTGCCGGATTGCTGACGACCTCTTTGATGAAGTATTGCAGGCCGGGCACATGGGCTACGCTGCCCCAGGTATAAGTCCAGCCGCCGTCCTTTGTCAGGGAGACACGCACCGGTCCGTTGACGTATTTTGCCAGCTGCTCTGCGGAAACCGCCTTGCCGAGGAAGGTGGCGGAAAGCTCCACGATGACTTCCTTCGGGAAGACCGCCGTCCATTCGTTTCCGTCGGCATCGATCCATTTCTTGATGACCTTGAGCGAGCCTTCCGTGGTGTTGGTGACAGTTGCCTCCGGCACATCCGCCGTCATATTCGGCTGGGCGTAGAGTCTGCCCATCAGATCCCGGAACATGGCCGGACCGTAGGTGACGGCAAAGTCCGCCATGACCTCTTTGCCCTGAGCGTCATAGACCGCAATTTCCTGTATCACGTACTGAATCAGAGATTCATCCCCATCATCATACTTCGGCAGATTGTCAAAGGTGACCGTCCAGTTGTTTGCCTTTGACAGGGTGACGATGACTTCCTCGCCGTCCGAAGCATCCTGATTCCGTTTGACGCAGTAGGTGCCGCTGTATACCGCACCGTTGACCGTATCCTCGGAAACCTTTGTCAGATCCTTGCTGCGGATGCCGGTCTTTGTGGGGTTTTGCCCCTGTGCCGCGAAATAATTCACACGGAAGAGCTGCACCTTCGCCGTCAGCCCGTCCTGCAGATCATCCGGCACGCCCGCCCAGCGCTTCACGACCCTGAGCTTCGTCACGTTCTTTGTGTTGGTGACGGTGGCTTCCGGCGAAACGGCATCCATCTCCGGCTGTTCATAGGTCACCGTAAAGCCTTCCGGCGGATCCAGCTCAACGATCTCATATTTGATCAGTGTGACGCCGTCGTCCTCAAACTTCGGCAGTCCTTCGAAGAGCACCGTCCAGTTGTTGGATTTCTTCAGTGTTTCAATGACATTATCGCCTTCCATCGTACTGAAATCACCGGTCACAACGCGGCCCTCGGCCGTGTCTGTCGCAACCAGGTTTTTGATCTTCATCTGCGTCTTTGTGCCGTCGGCATTCACGCGGTAGAGCGCCACCCTGACACTGAGCCGGTCCGCTTCCTCATCGGAAATACCGCACCAGTTCTTTGTGACACGCAGGGAAGTCTTCTCTTCCGTATCTTCGCGGTTCTTAAAGGTGAAGACAAAAACCGCGCCGTCCTGATCCACACTTGAGCCGATGAAGGTAAAGCCCTTCGGCACACCGGTCTCCACCGCGTCATAACGGTAATACTTTCCGTTTTTATCCTTCAGGGGCAGACCCTGGGCGGACCATTTGTATCCGTTTGCCTTGTTCAGCTTCACCACCTGCCAGACTTCGCGGGCGCCGCCGGGCACGTAACGGTACACCGTGATTTCAACCTCCGCGTCATCCGGAACGAATACCTTGTCGTTCTCATCCACGAACTGTTTGACGATGCGGATACCGCGGCTGCCTTCGCTGCACCATTCGAAATTCACCCTTCTCTTTCCGCACTCTGCGGCGATCAAATCCTGCGCCGCATTGGCATCGGGCGTGATGATGGTGGACTTATTCCGGAAGTAGAGCACCCGGCAGGCAGTCGGATCATTCACCGTGCCGCTGAAGCTGACGGTGAATTTGTCATTGACGTTGACGTCCGTCAGCGTCGCGGTGAAGGTACCGTCGTTCCGGTTGACGGTGACATTCGTCTTTTTCGTTCCGGACTCATTGGAGAACACGCCCGTCAAGGAATCCGGCACCGGCGTCGGTGCGATCTTTCCCGTGATTGTGACGGAATCCGTACCGAAGGTCAGGAGCGGCTCACCGTCCAGTGCATAATCCTTACCGCCGTTGCCTGTGGGCGGATTGTATTTGGTCAGTGCCGTGGCAATTTCATCCACCTTGCTGCGCGTGCTCACATTGCTTGCAGCACGGAACTTGTAGTAACTGTTCGCGTAATCCTCACCCCTGTCATAGGCAACCCGCCAAAGCGCAATCTGCACTGCCAGCGTTGCCTCATCATTACTGATGGACCTGATGCTCCCGCTCAGACCGCCATATGCCTGCAGTTCCCCGAGCATGTCCGATGTCGATACATAAGGAAACGACACGGACAACACACGCTGCAGCTTTGCGGCGGCTCCCGCCGACCACTCTCCGTCACTGCCGGAGGAACTGCCCCCGCCATAGATCGCAGACGCCTCATGGAGGGAAATCAGATCATATTGTGTTGCCTTGCTGAAATCATACCTGCCATTGCCCGAGGTTCCGCCGATCGGGGGATCCGACCAGGGGCTGATGCAGTACGCATCCATGTAGTTGGAGGAAAAGGGGACAAAGTCCACGTCTGTCGCCCCCGCGTTTTCAAACGGATACACCGTCAGATTATCCCCGTGATCCGCGACAACAAAAAGGTGCGGTGTTGTCGTGCCATATTTGCCGATATGATCCGCCTGCAGCGTATATCCCTTGTTGAAAGGCACAAAATCATACGTGACATTGACATCTGAAGTACTGCCGCGCAGACGCCACACGCCGTCCGGAATCTGGCTGCCCTTTTTGACGCGGACGTAATTGTTTGCTGTGCTTGTCACGGAAACCGTGTTACCCTTGACGGTAATGGCCTTGGCCCAGACGGGGAAGGTCCGGTTGAGGTCATTGTCATCCACAACAACATAGGCGCTTGTCTGAATCCTGCCCGAGGATTCGTTATACCCTCCGACCACGTCCAGATACGTGACCGTCAGAACGGCCCTGCTTTCGCGTTGGGAATCATAGCCGGAAATATAGACTTCCTGGGTGTCCAGTTTAATGTTGATGTGATTACCGCGGGAATCGATCGTGGTGTATTCCATATCCCTGCAGGCCAGCGCTTCATGCAGCACGATGCGGTAATAATCTCCGTTGCCGATGTATTCCGTCGCGCTCTTCCACTCCCAGGAGAGGTTGATCGTCACCTGGTCTTCCCTGCCGACTTCCACGGGACTTCCCTGTGTGCCGACTTTGTTATCCACCGTAAACGAGGTGATCTTTACGTTCGTCAGCTGCTGCGGCTGTCTGTCCAGAATGTTGATGACGTAGCTGTGCTGCGCGGCCTGTCCGTTCAGCACGATCTGCGGACGGAAAGGCGATTTCGCCGTCACACGCACGTTCTCAAAACGCAGCTCTCCCCAGGGCTTGCCGTACAGCGTCATGGCCGGGAGAATCTTCCTTGCGCGGATGAGCCGCACGGCGGGTTCTAAGTATGTCACGGTCAGCGTCTTTGCGCTGCTGTTGACCGTGTAAGTTGCGATTTCCGTTCCCGCCGGGTAAGTGGAGGAGCCCACCGTCGCCGCCTGGCTGAGCTTGAAAGAGCCCGTGCCGTTCGGGAATTCCAGACCGTCGGGCAGTGTGATGACGATGTAATCTCCCGCCGTCGTCACTTCATTGGCGCTGCGGATATTCCATCCCAGTTCCACAGCGACCTGATCGTTGTACCTTGCTTCCGTGACCGGATTGCCCTGTGCGTCAAGGACGCGCAGGTATGTCGGGTATGCACCGGTGATTTGCGACGGCGCGGCTCTTAAGACCGCGTCCGACGGTGCGCTGACAAGCGCGTAAGGCGAGAAGCTGTCCGTGACAAACTCCGCGGTATAACCGTTGGTATCCGCGTTCATGCGCTCCGCGACAAGGCCGCCGTTTTCTTCCACGATGTGAAGCACTTCCGTGACGTCATCCGGCGTTTCCTTTCCCGTGACCGAAATGGAAACGGAAACGGAACAGCCGTCCGCGGGTTCCCTGACATTGCCGTATTCATTGATGAAGCGGATATCAAAGAGGCTGAAGTCCTCCGCGTCAAATTCATCATGCTCCGCGGCGGTCTCATACACCAGTGCCGCGATTTCCTCATATTCTTCGCCGTCCTCTTCCGTGATCTGCCTGGCATCCAGCGTCACAGCTTCCGTGAAGGCGTCCGCCGGGAAAGTGACCCTGATCAGGGTTTCGCCGACTCTCGTGGTGAGGGTAATCTCCTCCTCCGCTTCCGGCAGCTCTTCTTCCTCTTCCACGGGAAGTTCCGCGTCCTCCGGATCCTCTTCCGGTTCCGTGACCGCTTCCTCATCCGCAGGAAGAAGGATGTCCGCATCCTCCGCGTCCGTGACAACGTCCGTATCCGCCGGCGTTTCTTCCGGTTGCGGGATGTCCGCGGGAAGCGGATTTTCCTCCGCGGGCTGCGGGTCCGCCGGTGCGGGCTGTTCCTCCGCGGGCTGCGGGTCCTGTGCCGCGGGTGTTTCGTCCTCCGCCTGTACCGGCGTGTCTTCTCCCGCCTCAGGCGCGGGATCCGCCGGCGTGTCCGCCGTTTCACCGGGGGTGAACTCTGCCGTGATTTCGGAAGGAGCGCCCGTCTCCGCCTCGCTTCTGCGGACGGCTTCGTCAACAACTTCCTGTAATTCCGCAAGCTCCGCGTCACTGTCCGTCACTGCCACGGCGGCATCCCGCATGGCGTAGATCGTGTTGAACAGCACGATAACGGAAAGGATGACCGTCAGGATCTTCCATTTCCGTTTGCGCCTGTAAGCATTCAGCAGTTCCGCAACCCGTTTTTCCGTATGATTCTGCATACCGGTGTGCACTCCCCTTTGATTGTTATTTTCCTAAAGGCCAGATGCGGAACAGTACTTTGCCGACGACCTGGTCCGTTGAGATCGGTCCCACTTCCAGTGACCTGGAATCGATGGAATCCTTACGGTTGTCTCCCAGCACAAAGTACCGCTTCTCCGGTACCTGATAAGGGTAAACAATGTCCGTGTACTCCCCTTTGTGTTTTTCCGTCAGATACGGTTCCTCCAGCATCACGCCATTGACATACACATTGCCTTCGTCATCAATATTAATCATGTCTCCGGCGCTTCCGATCACGCGCTTTAATAAAATGCTGTGACCGTAATAAAAAGCGATGATGTCTCCCGGTGCAAAGCCTGTGGTTTTTACCGCCGCCACAAGGTCTCCCTCATCCAGATTGGGAGACATCGAATCTCCCCTGACACGCAGCACCGAGAGGAAGAACACCGCAATCAGTACTGCCGCCGCCGCCACAACGATCAGAACGGAAACCGTGTTGCGCAGCGCGCGGTTATAGCGTTTCTTCTGAAGTTCCCTGCCGAGCTCCTGTTTCAGCTGCGCCGCCGTCGGGCGATCTTCCCCCGTCATCACGAGCCTCCCTGCAGCCGCTTCAGCATGTCAATCGCGGTAAGCGGACGCTCCTGCTGCTGTACGGGCATTCCGGCAGAAACGGAATTCTGCGCCGTGGCGTTCTCTTCCAGCCCTTCAATGCGGAAGTCCTCTTCCTGCGGAATGAGCTGTTCCGGATATACCGCGGGCGCCGGGGCAGGAAGCGGGGCTTCGACGGGTGCGATCACCGGAGCAGGTGCTTCGCCGGGTGCAGGTGCCGGTGCTTCCACCGGTGCGGGCTGCGCATCTGCCGGTGCTTCGACAGGTGCAGTGACCTGCGGGAAGGCCGGGGCGATCTCAGCCTGCTGCACCACCGGTGCGGGTTCCGCGGCCACCGGAGCCGGTTCCGTCACACGCACTTCCGTCAGGCGTCTTTGCGTGACCTCCGTCGCGTTTGTCCCCGCGAACAGCGCGTCCGTCGCGAAGGCGTCTTCCGCGGACTGTTGCGGTGACTGTTCCAGCGCGATCTCTCCGATCACCTGCTGCATCTGCGGTGCCGCCGCCGTGAACGCCTCATAGGGGGCGATGACAGGCTCTTCCCGGGCTTCCGGGACTTCGACAGGATCAGCCGCCTGTGCGACCCGCGCTTCCGCGTCATGGATCATTCGGTCTGCGCGGACTCTCGCGTCCTCGATGATCTGATCCGCGATGCCCTGTGCTTTGCTCAGGAAACCTGTGGCGGTGCTTTCCACGGTGCGGAACACATCCTCCACGCTGTCCCTGACTTCCTGACTGTCCTGTATCTGTGCACGCCGCGAAAGCTCCTGCTGTCCCTGCAGCTGTGCCCGTAACATCTCATTCTCTTCCGTTACTTCGACAAGCAGCTTCAGCAGCTCCACGCGGCTGAGTTTGCGTAATTCTTTTTCGGTCATGACTGTACCAAACGACCTGTCTGTATTAGGTTTTAATCAATGAATCTTCCGGTAACACCCGGACGGAGAATCCCCATTCCCCTCAACTACGCCCTTACAAAAGGGGATTATAGCACAGGAAAATCCACATTAGAAGCGGTTTTGCGAAAATATCATTTTGAACAATGAAAAAAAAAGTACGAGAATGATTTATGAAAAAAATAATCATTTTCCCTCTGGGCGGAAGCAACTAAAAACGTAAAGTGTGATAGATACGGTGATACACCCGGGCTTTATAAGTACTCTCTTATCCGACGCTTCCAACTGCCGGTGTACTTCTTACGTCATCGCCTTATCCAGATCCTGCAGGTCGTGAAACATTCGGTCTACGATTGCTGTATCTTCCTGCAGATGATATATCAGGTAATAATGATGCCTTCTTAACCGAATTTTCCGATAGCCGCTCAACGCGGGATCCTCTAATGTTTTCAGGCTTCCGGCAATAAGCGCAAGCTCGTCGACCGTTTCATCATAATCCTCCAGAACCGCCCTTGCTGCCTGCTCATTCATTTTTTCAACCAGAAGATAATACACAAAATTGTCCAAATCATCCTGTACTTCTTCCGTGATGATCACATTCCAGTTTTTCATAAACCGTATTTTTCTCTCACGTTTGCCGAGGCCTGATGCGCCTCCATGACCCTTCCCGCTTCCGCGCTTTTTCTGGCCGAAGCCAGTCGCTCTATGACTTCCTCGCGGGTGAGCGGTTTGTAAGGATTATAAACTTCCTGTCTCTCCTCCGGTTTTGTCAGTAACCGCCTGACAAACTCTTTGATTTTCAAGAGATCTGTCTCCGGCAATCCTTTCATCAGTGAAACCGTTGATTCGTATGTGCTCATCCTTTTTATATCCCTTCCTATGTGCGACCAATGCACTTACATGAATTTTATCAAATCCGGTCGCAAAAAACAACGGCAGCATTTTCTTACAAAATGCACACGCCGGGAGCGCTGCTCCCGGCGTGTGTATTTGCTAAGACGATAGGTTAGTCGAAATTCGCTTTGTCTTACGCGTCCTCTTCTTCCTTCTTCTTGCCGAAGGCGAAGGCCACCATGACAGCGGTGCTTGCCGCGAGGACGATCTGCATCATGTGACGCATCGGATCAAAGTCATCGCTTGTCTTGCCGCGGCGTACGCCCAGGACTTCCGGTGTATCCGTCATGCGGACACGGGTGGCGCCGAGGACTTCCGGCTCTTCCGGTACCTCAGGCGGGTTCACCGGAGGTGTGGGCGGTGTGGGCGGGGTCGGCGGCGTGTTGTAGGTGTTCGTCACCGTGTAGCTGTATGTGCCGTTTGCCCTGATCGTCGTTGTGTAGCCCGCCACCGTGTCTTCCGTCACAGTGTAGACGATGGCCCTGCCGTTCTCGTTGACGAGCAGATCCGTGAAGCTGCCTCTCCAGCCGTTCGCGGCGTTCAATGTCAGGGTCTGTCCCGTCGCCCGTCCGTTTGCCTGCAGGCGGATGGTGATGGAGGCGGGTCTTGTCGCAGCCGTGTCACCGGACCAGACCTTCACGACGCTCACGCTGGTTCTGTCGGGCGTATGCGTATTCGTGACCGTCACGCTCTGCACCGAACCGAGTGCATCCTCTTTGCTTTCAATCTCCGCCGCAGCGTACTGTGCCACAGCGTCCTCGCTCACCGTGTATTTGATGAGTTTGCCGGTGATGGTGTATCTCGGCAGGCCGGTGAATGTGCCCTTCCAGCCGTTCGCCTGTGCCAGCGTCAGTGTCATTTCGCCGAAGTCCGGCGCATCCGACGTCAGACGGATGGTGATGCTCTGCGGACGTGCGTTGTCTCTGTTGTTGTCATCCGCCCAGATCTTCTCCACGGGGATCTCGATGGTCTCGGGATCCAGTCTGACAATGACATCCTCCGTCGTTCCCGTAAACTCCTTGTTGCCGAAGGCGTAGCGGTAGGAGGCCTTGTTCGGGATCTCGACCGCATCCGTTGCCTGATCGACCACGTAGTTCGTCAGATCCGCGCCGTCTTTGATCTTCGCCGTGAAGCCGATCTGCACCTTCGCGCCCTTTTGTGCCAGGAGCGCCGCGTCGGAGATGCTCACCGTGAGCGTCCGTCCGTCAATGCTGTCCGCGCCTGTCACTTCCTTGCCGTCCACCGTGACCTTCACGGAACCGGGGACGACTTCCAGCACTTCCTCCAGCACGTCGGTGATCTCAAAGTTTGTCACACCGTCATGCAGCGGAATGGAGGTGTTGATGGTGTAAGGAATCTCTTCCCTGCGGTTCTCGATGGCGGCAACCGGCGCGTTCTTTACTTCCTTCTCAATTTCCGGCGGCGGTGTCACGGTAACCACATCGGAATCTTCCTTCGGGTTGTCCTGCGGCGTCTTAAACTCCTGTGTTGCCTTGTTCGGCACCGCGTAGTTGACTGTGACATATTCACTTAAGTCCGCGCCCTTCTTAAACTGTGCGCTGAACTTTATCTGCACCGGCAGTCCCTGGAACTGTGCCGTCACGTACTGTCCGTCGAGGCGCAGCGTCAGCTTCTGTCCTTCCGTCTTCACGAGGGCCGTCACGTCCTGCGTACCGAGGGTCGCCTTCACGCTGCCGTCCACAAACTGCAGGACTTCCTCAATGGTATCCGTGATGACGAAGTATTCCAGTCCGGCTCTCTCCGGCACACGGCTTGTGATCGTGTACGGAATCTCCGCGTCCGGTCTCACAATGTCAAGGTGCGTCTGGCCGTCACTAACGGTCTTTTCCGGTTTCGGATCCGGCGGGGTCACCGTGACTTCGTTGGATTCGATCACGACATCTCCCGTCAGGCCGGAGGCCGGGGACGTATCCCTGCGGATTGGGCCCTTGCCGGTGGTGGTCTTGATAAACACGCGGCCGATGTTCGGCACTTCCGCCTTGCCCGTCGCGGGATTCACATGTCTCGCGAGGCTCACTGCCGCACCGGCAGCGTCTTTCTCACGAATCTGTGCCCGGAACTCCACCGTGATCTCATCGCCAAGGTTCGCCGAAAGGTACGGGTTCTTCGGAATATCCACGGTCAGGGTGTTCTTCGTCTTGTCCACCGTCGTGATGCCGTCGACAGGCGTGCCGCCGATTCTCACGATGACATCATTTGCATCGGATACATACTGCAGCTCCGGTTCCAGAATGTCTTCGATGATGAAGCTGTTCATGTCACCGCGGATCGGAAGCTCCGTCTTCAGGGTGTAGGTGATCTCCTCAAAGCGGTCATCCAGATCCCTGTGGTTTTCGCGCGTCTCGTTCGCGACGGTCTTCACCGGTTCCGGAGCCTTCGGCGTGATGATGATCTCCTCCGTTTCCATGCTCTCATCCGGCTTGTTCGGGAAGGACATGGTGTAGGTCGCCTTGTTGGGGATCTCCGCTCCGCCGGCATGAATGTACGGGCTGAAATCCAGACCGGCTTCCTTGCGGATCTGTGCCTTGAAGTTCACTTCCACGGTCTGACCCATTATCTTCTTCAGCGCATCGCCTTCCCAGGTGACGGTCAGCTTCTGTTCCTGAATGGCGACTTTGCCGCCGTCCAGGCTGACTTCCACTTCCTCCTCCGCGCTGAGGAACTGCAGCACCGGCACCAGCTCGTCGCTGATGACAAACTTCGTCATGTTTGCGCGGGTCGGCACGACGGTGCGCACCGTGTAGGTGATCTCATCGTAGCGGCCGACGATCTGCGGATCCTGCGAACCGTTGGCTTCCTTCTCCGGTGTCGGATCGGGAGGTGTTACGGTGACTTCGTCGGAAACGTCTTCGAAATGATCGCCACCGATATCAAAGCCGTACGTCGCCTGGTTCGGGATCTCCACCTTGCCGCTTGCGGTTGCCGTGCCGTCTTTCCTGTAAATGTAGGGTGTCAGGTCCGCGTCCGCCTTGATCTTCGTACGGAAGGTCACCACAACCGGTTTGCCCGCGTACTTTTTCGGGTTCGTCAGGTAATTTGCGGGGATCGTGACGGTCAGGGTCTGTCCGTTGATCTTCGCGGCACCCGTGACCTTTTCACCGGCCACGTATACCTGCACCTGCTGCTGGCTGTCTTCAAAGGCCAGCACATCTTCAATCGTATCTGTGATCACAAAGTTCGTGACATTGTTGCGCTCCGGCACCACCGTGTTGATCGTGTAGGTGATGATCTCATCGATCGCGCCAAGATCCGCATGTGTTTCCTGACCGTTGACATCTTTATCCAGCTCCGTCTCCGGCGGGATGACCACCGGCTCATCCGAAGGGATGACGACGGGATCACCATCCGGCGGGGTCAGGATGAAGAAGGCCTTGTTGGGCACTTCCGCACGGCCCGTATCGGGCTGGATGTACCCGCTGAGGTTTGCATCCGCTTTGAACTTCGCTGTGAAGGTCACGCGGATTTCCTTGCCGGCGGATGTGCCGTTCAGGTACTGCTTCGGTACGTTCACGGTCAGCTTCTGTCCGCCGATCACGACGACACCTGCCGTTGCCGTTTCATCCGTTCCCGCGATGATGACCTTCACTTCGCCCGTGCCGTCCTTGAACGCCAGCACGTCCTCGATTTCGTCTTCGATCACGAGGCTGACCAGGTTGTTGCGGTCCGGAATCACCGCCGTAATCTCATACGGGATATCCTGGTCACGTCCCGTCAGTACCAGTTCTTTTGCTCCGCCCACCGTCTTTTCCGGCGCCGGATCCGGCGGGGTGATGGTGACCTTTTCGGAGATGATTTCTTTCTGCTTGCCGCCCGCAACGATCGTGCCGGTTGCTTCATTCGGCACCTTCGCACGCGGGTTCTGCGCATCCATGTAGGCGCTTAAGTCTGTGGCATCCTCACGGATTCTCGCCTTAAAGGTAATCTCCACCTTCTTGCCCTGCATGGCTCCATCCGTGATGACGACGGTCAGGGTCTGTTCGTTGACGGTCGCCTTGCCGGCGGCGTCACCGATCTTCACGTTCACGTCATCCCCGTCCACAAATTCCAGGACATCTTCCAGTGTATCGGTAATCGTAAAGCTCTCAAAGTTTGCTCTTGTGGGCACCTCGGTGGTGAGCTTGTATTCCACCGCCTCGTTGCGCTCCTTCAGATCATAGTGCTCCTTGCCGTTGACGGTCTTGACCAGGGGCTCCTCGTTCGGGATGATCTCCGGTTCGTCCGTCGGGAACTCATCGTGGCGGTTCGGGAAATCCACGCGGACAAATGCCTTGTTCGGGATCTCCGGTCTGCCGCTGTCACTCGTCAGCGTATACGCGCTGAAGTCCGTGACGTTTGCTTTGATGCGTGCCTTGAAGGAGACCGTTACCGTCTCACCCGCAGACTTCAGATACTTCGCGGGAAGCTTCACGGTCAGGATCTGGCCGGCAATCGTTGCCGCGCCCGTCAACTTCTCCGTTCCCACGGTCACTTCCACATTGGCGCCCGTGCCGACAAATTCCAGCACGTCCTCCAGGGTATCGGTGATGGTGAAAGCGGTCATCTTGTCACGATCCGGAATCACTGCCGTGATGGTGTAGGTGAAGATCTCGTCACGGTTCGTCAGTTCCAGTTCCTTGACACCGTTCACCGTCTTCTCCGGCTCATCATCCGGCGTGCGGGTGTTGGTGTAGGTGAAGCCCTGCTCCTGATCACCCATGCGGACGGATTTGTAGCCCAGGTCGCCCAGGGTGACGGTCGTGCCGTCCTCGAGTTTGACCTCGTCCACTTCCGTTACGGTGTAGGTGATGGGCTGGCCGTTTTCATCGTAGGTGTCAAGTCCGGTCCACTCGTAGGTCCAGGTATTTTCGTCTTCCTTTTCACCGTCTGTCGGCAGCGTGATCTGCGTTTTGATCTCCACGTCGTTCTTTTCCGCCATGGCCGCAAGTTCAACGGTCTTACGTCCTGCCGTCGCGCTCAGTCTGAAACTGATCTGCGCGGGACGGCCTGTATAGGATATATCATCCCAGATCTTGGTCAGCGTGACCGTCATCGGCTTCTGGTCGATCTCGTTGACGAAATCGATGCCGTTTGTGGTGTTCGCATCCGCGCTGAGCTGGTGGTAGCCGTCCGGCCGTTCCTCTTCGATGGTGTAGACGAACTCGTGGCCTTCCGGTTGTGTGGCATCCATCAGAATGCCATTCTCATCCTTCAGGTTGTAGCGCGGCAGATTCTCAAACTTGTAGGTTTCGCTCTTGACGTTTCCGCCCTCAAGTGTGTACACCCGAATCACTGTACCGTCACGCAGCAGGTTGATTTTGATCTGCGGTACTTCATGTCCGTCCGGAACGATCCAGGTCTTTGTGCCGGACTTGTCAATGTACTCCTGCCTGATCGTGTTGATGAAGTCCGTCGCACCGTCGGCACTCATCAGGGTGTAGCCCGTCGGGACGATTTCCTCTACCGTATAGACGAACTCATGTCCTTCCGGTTTCGAGGCGTCGATCAGCTTGCCGTTCTTATCCTTCAGATTGAACTTCGGCAGTTCCTCAAACTTATACTCCGTGGCGCCATTGCCGAATTTCCGGGGTTGTCCCAGTGCCACGCCGTCGCGCTTGAGCTGCACTTCCAGTTCCGGACGATCCTCCGCATCCGCATAGGGATCATGCCAGGTCTTCGTGCCGCCGATTTCGGTGAAGTCCTCTTCAATCGTGTTGATGAAGTTGCCGTTGGCATCCACATCCGTGGTGTAGCCATCCGGCTTCACTTCCACGGCTTTGTAGGTGAATTTGTGGCCGTCGTACGCGCCCGTATAACCGTCGATTTCCTCTCCGTTTTTGCCTTTCACGGCATACACCGGCAGGTTCTCGAACTTCCACTTCGTGGCGCCCTTGCCGAAGCCATGTTTGGAGATGATCTTCACTTCATCACGGTACAGATCGACCTCCAGTTCCGGTCTGTCCTCCGGATTCGTGTACGGATCGTTCCAGGACTTTTTGCCGTCAAGCGTTGTGTAATCCTGGTCAATCGTATTCTCAAAGTTCATCGCGATGTTGCCGGCATTGTCCGTCGCGGAGATGGCGCTCGTCTGTGTGTAGGTCGCGCCGTTCGCGTTGTTTGCGATCACTTCCGCCACGGTGTAAGTAAACTCATGTCCGTCGCCCGTGGCTTTGGAAGAGGCATCGCTTTTGATCTTGTCGCCCAGCAGCTTGCCGTCCGCATCCTTGATGTCGTACTTCGGCAGTTCCGTGAAGCTGTAACGGTCATTGGTCAGTTTCTGTTCCGTGATCTTTACGTCGTCACGGTACAGTTCGATCGTCACTTCGGGACGCTGCATGTCAGCCGGTGCAATCCATGTCTTCTTACCCTCGACACGGACTGTCTGCTGTACGATGGTGTTGATGATCCGGTTGTTTGCGTCAATTTTGGCGGTGGTGTAGCCGTCCGTCTCTACTTCTTCTGCGGTGTAGACAAACTCATGGCCGTCATAGGGACCGTTATAACCCTCGATGTCCTTTCCGTCTTTTCTGACGGCATACTTCGGCAGTTCCGGGAAGGACCACGTCGTCGCACCCTTGCCGAATTTTCCGGTTTTGACATAGTCACCGTCGCGGAGCAGATTAACCTTCAGTTCCGGCCGCTTGCTGTTGTCCTCTCCGTAAGGATCGATCCAGGTCTTCGTGCCGGAAATCTCCGTCGGTTCCTGATGGATGGTGTTGATAAAGTCGTTGCCCTGCTGCACGGTGGTGTAGCCCGGTACGGACACTTCCTTTACCTCATAGCGGAACTCATGGCCGTCACCCTTTACGGTGTCCGCGCCCTGTCCCGGCAGGTCGTACTTGGGCAGGTTCGTGAACACATAGCTGCCTTCCGTGACCTTGCCGCCCGGAATGGTATAGGTCTTATAGGGCTTGTCCGCATCCGACTGCCTGTCGCGGTACAGTTCGATCGTGACAGACGGTACCTCCGCACCGGCCGGTACGACCCATGTCTTTTTACCGCTCTTCTCGATCCTGACCTGATCAATCGTGTTGGTGAAGTCATTGCCGTTTCTTGTCGTCGTGTAGCCCGGCACAGTCAGTTCTTCCACGGTGTAGACATACTCGTGTCCGTCCGCCGCAAACTTCGGCAGATTGTTGAATTCATAGGTTGTGAAACCGTTCGCCAGATCGGTCTTGCGGAACTCCTCACCATCCTGTAACAGCACGATGGTAATGGTGTCATGCACCGTGCCCACGGGATCGATCCAGGTCTTGGTACCCTTCACCTGGGTTTCCTTCTGTTCGATGGTGTTGGTGAAGGCGTTGCCTGTTCTCGAAACCGTATAGCCCTCGGGCTTCACTTCCTCCACGGTGTATTTAAATTCATGTCCGTCGCCCCGCACGGTTTCATCGCCGTAGCCCGGCAGATCGTACTTGGGCAGGTCCGTGAATTCCCATGTGGTGGCACCCTTCGCAAAGGGCTTGCGCATGTACTCCACACCGTCGCGGTACAGGATGAAGGTGGGGGCAGGACGCTCATTTGCATTCGTCTTGTTGTCCTTCCATTCCTTTGTGCCGCGTATTTCCGTCCGGACCGGCTTCAGGGTGTTGGTGATGTCGTTGCCGTTCACCGTGACATCGTACTCCGTGTCAGGATCCAGCTTCTCTTCAACGGTATAGGTGTAAGGCTTGCCGTTTTCGTCGTACATGTCAAGGTTATCAAAGTTCCAGCTGGTGGCGCCCTTGCCAAAGTCCTTCGGCTGGCCGTAGGGCTGACCGTTTCGCAGCAGCTGGATGATCAGCGCCGGACGGTCTTTTGCTGCCCTGTTACCGTCCACCCAGGTCTTTGTGCCGGAGATGGAGGTAGGCTGCTGGTTGATCGTGTTGACAAAATCGTTGCCGTTGCGCGTGGTGGTGTAACCCGCAATCTGCGGCTCATCCACGGTGTAAACAAATTCGTGTCCGTCTCCCTTTACCGTGTCGGCACCCTGTCCAGGCAGGTCGTACTTCGGCAGATTCTTGAACTCCCACTTCGTCGCGCCGTAGCCGAAGGAGCCGGTTCTGTACTCATTGCCGTCACGCTTCAGGACAAGATACAGGTTCGGACGCTGATTCGCGTTCTGCTTGTTGTCTTTCCAGGTCTTCGTGCCCTCGATCTTGATCACTTCCTGATCGATGGCGTTCACGAAATCCTTGCCGTTTGTGTCGTTCACGGATTCCGAAACCATGTGGTAGCCATCCGGCAGCACCTCGCGCACTTCGTAGTAATAGAGGTTGCCCTGGTCGTCGCGCTCGTCCTGGTTGTTAAAGCTGTAGGTGGTCTGCCCGTTTTTCAGCGTGGTCTCCGTCACCTTCTCCAATGTGCCGTACTGGCCGGCCTTGCGCCACAGTTCGATGGTAAGATCCGGAACCTTCGTTCCCTGCGGCACAATCCAGGTCTTCTTACCGGAGATGTTCACCGGTTTGGAGTTGATGGTGTTGGTGATGGTGTTGGTGTTGTCATCAATGGTCGTGGTGTAACCCGGCACACTCACTTCCCTATAGGAGTAGGTGTACTCGTTGCGCTGTGCGTCAAACTTTGGCAGATTGTCAAAGCTCCAGCGGGTTGCGCCGTTGCCAAAGCTTCTGGGCTGGCCGTAATCCTCGCCGTTCTGGGTCAGCTGGATGGTCAGGTTCGGACGCTGGTAGCTCTGCAGTCCGCCGTCAATCCAGGTCTTCGTGCCGCTGATGGAGGTGTACTCCTGTCCCAGTGTGTTCTCGAAGTCCTTGCCGCCGGTGTTGTTTACCGTTTCCTTCGTCAGTTCGTAGCCTGCCGGCACCACCTCAAATACTTCATAGAAGTATTCATGGCGGTCGGGGGCATACTTGTCAAGTTCGGTGAAGGTGTAGCTTGTGGCTCCTTCGTCAAATTCCTCTGTCTCCAACAGTACATAGTCGCGGTACAGCTGGACAACCAGTTTCGGACGGTTCGCGCTGTTGCCGTCCACCCAGGTTTTCTTGCCGGAGATGTTGATCTTCTCCTGCTTCAGGATGTTTACAAAATCCTTTCCGCCGGTGGCGTTGACGGTTTCGCTCTGCTTTTCATAGCCCGCCGGCACCACTTCGCGCACTTCGTAGACATACTCGTTGCGCGCATCGTCGTAGCGGTCAAGATTGTCAAAGCGGTAGGTCGTCTCGTTCTTCTTCAGCGTGGTTTCCGCAACCTTCGCAAACTGCCCGTTTCCGGACTTGCGCCACAGCTGAATCGTCAGATTCGGACGATCCGGGTTGTTGTTGTCAATCCAGGTCTTCTGACCGGAGATGGACCGGGGCTGCTGGAGCAGCCTGTTGGTGAAGTCCTTGCCGCCGGTGCTGTTTGCGGTTTCTCCTGTCTTTTCGTAGCCGGTGGGCACAATCTCCTCCACACGGTAGGTGTAGGGATTGCGGTTGTCGTCGTACTTCGGCAGATTGTTGAAAGCGTAGGTTGTCTGGTTGCCCGTCAGCGTCTGCATCTCAACCAGCACATCGTTGCGGAAGAGCTGGATCGTCAGTGCCGGACGGTTTGTGCTGTTACCGTCAATCCAGGTCTTTTTGCCGGAGATGTTGATGTTCTCCTGCTTTAAGCGGTTGGTAAAGTCCGCACCGCCGGTGCCGTTGGGAATGGCGCTGACCAGTTCGTAACCGTCGGGCAGCACTTCCTCCACACGGTAGGTGTAGAGCTTGCCGTTTTCATCCCGCGCAGGGAATTCAATGAAGCTGTATTCCGTCTGTCCGGGATCCAGTGTCTTTGTCCTGACCAGTTCTTCCTGTCCGCCCTCAACCTTGCGGTACAGATTGATCACCAGTCTGTGGTTTCCGCCGTTCTTTCCGCCGTCGATCCAGGTCTTTGTTCCTTTCGGCTGGATCTTCTCATCCGTATGCTTGATGGTGTTTTTCACTGTAACGGAAGCTTCCTGCTTTGCCACCACGGTCACATTGCCGCCGGCGGGCGTGTAGGAAGTTGCAAGCACATAACCCTGGGCCTGCAGACCGGCTGCGGTGGGATTCACTTCCTGCACAATGTATTTTCCGGCAGGCACGCCCGTGATGGTTGCCGTGCCGGCACCGCTGATGGTGATCGTCTTGTTTGCGCCGTTTTCCGCGTAAGCGTAATTCGCGCCGTTCTTTGTAAAGGAAAGCTGCTTGCCGTTTGCTGCGGTAACGGTAAACTCATAGGCCTTGGAATTAAAGTTTCCGCCGTCCGTCTTGTCTTCCACCTGCTTTGTGATCTTTAAGGTGCCGGTGGAGGGTTCGTATTTGTTGGTGACATCCACGTTCACCGTCTTGCCCGCCGCAACGGTTACGCCGCCGTTTGCGGGGGAATACCCGACGCTGTGGTTGTAGCCGGAAATGGCATTGCCCTTGCCGGTTTCTTCCACAGAGTAGCCGCCCGCGGGAAGACCGTACACGTAAACGGTCTGCTCGCCGGTCACTTCCAGTGACGTCACGTTGCCGCTCGCACTGTAGTTGTAGACGTTTTCATTTGTCGTGCTCTTCGTAAAGCGCACCACGTTGCCGCCCTGCTTCACCGTGAAGGCATACTTGTTGTTCTGCGCCTGGGCACGGGCGTCCGCGTTGTTGTCCGTCACGTTGATCTTCTTGGAGATCGTGAGTGCGCTGACCGGTTCGAAGGACAACTCAAAGCGGGCAAGGTAGTTTCTTGCCGCGATCTGTTCATAGGTAACATTGCCGGGGTTGCCGTCAAAACCGGAATCCGTACCGGAGCCCTTGGCATTCGGCATAGGCAGGAGGGTGAATGTCTGGACGGCGCCATCTTTGTTGATCACAGTACCGCCTTTGAAGTCGGCATTCCATGTGACTTTGTCATTGGAAACACCCGCCTTCTGGGCAACGTATTTCGTTGTCTGATCCATGACGCTTGGCCGATACTGTGCTTCCGTCACGGAAGCGTGGGTCGCGAAAGGCTTACCCTGTCCCTTTTCATAGATCTCGATCCAGTAGTTCGGGATGTTCCGGGCGATGCCGTCGATGTGCCAGCGGTAACTCATGTCATTTTCCCGCTTTAACACATAGCCGATGAAGTTGTCCTGTCCGCCCGGTGTAGTCTTGAAGGTTTCGGCAAACTTCGCACGGTCTGCGGCATTTGGCATAACTGCCGGATTCATCAGCACGTTGTCGAAGAACCGCTCCGCTTCTGCCCGGTTAGGCTCATTGTCCGCGTAGCCGTCATGCATCAGATAGGTGTAATAGACATGGTTTTCACCATTGCCTGCCTTCTTGTCGCTGATATAGGGCTGCATCTGTTCATTCAGCGCATCCAGGTTGATCTGCACGCTGAAATAAGGCTCATTGTTGCGATACGGTCCGAAAAGACCGGCGGCGTATCCCTTGTGCAGCGGCACAGGGGGTTCTTCCGCGTCGATCAGCAGATAGATGTTTGCCGTGATGGTGCCGGTGGGCGTGCGGGAATCCATGTCCGGCGCATCCGCAAGCCAGGCGAAGTGCCCGTAGTTGCTCTCACCGGTGCCGTTGTCATAGTAGATCTTGTCCGGTGTGCCGTCGTCAAAATGGGCCACTACTCTCCATCTGTTGCTGTTGACGTTTTGCAAAATCCACGCGGACACCTTTACGAACTCACCCTCTCCTTTGTGGTAGTAGGTTCCGTAATACTTAAGGTCATTCGCAAGGGTGGCGATGGCGCCGCCTTCGTTGATGTTGCGGTCCGTAAAGGTCACATCCACGCGCTCACTCCAGGTATAGTTCTTGCCGGCGATGGTTTTGCCGTTGCCGTAACGGTATACATCCGCAGAGGCGTTCACGCTGGATTTCGTGTTGCTTCCGATAATGATATAGATGGAGAAATCATCCGTTGTGAAATCCACGCTGCCGCCATTGGTATCGGCCGCGACTTCTTCCACGCGGTTGGCGTCATCAATATGAAGCACCTGTTCCACTTCGTCAGGCGTCTCATTTCCGGAGGTGGAGATGGAGACCGAAACAAAGCTGCCTTCCTTCGGCTCCACTTCTTTGCCTTCCTGATTGGAGAAGAAAATATCGAAGGCCGCGAACTCCACGTCTTCGGGCGCCACATCCGCTCCCGTCGCTTCGTCCACTGCCGCTTCCACCTTCGCGTATTCCGCGCGGTCGCGCTTTGTGATTTCACGCGCATTCAACTCCACCGCTTCATCGAAGGCCGCTTCGTTGTAACGTACCCGGATGAGGGTCGTTCCCACATATGCCTGTGCCGTCACCTCTTTGCCTTCTTCAAAGCAGGCGGTGAAGGTGGTCTCAATCACGCCGTCATCATCAGGTGTTCCGGAGTATACGATTTCATCAATCATGTACACGTCAGGCGCATAAGCGTCATCAACGGAAACAATGCTTCCGTCTTCCGCTTTCCATCCGGTGAACAGATAGCCCTCATCCGCTTTCGCTTTTGAGCCTTTCGCTTTATATGCGCCGGTGAGATCGATGGTCTCGGATGTCACCGTTACCGTTCCGCCGACAGACGCGCCATAATTGATGACCAGTGTCGTCGCTTCTTCATTGACTTCCTCGGTATCGGTTTCCTCTTCCGTTTCAGCTTCTTCGACGAGCTCATCGTCAGCGGTCTCTTCCGCCGGAATCTCATCCGCAACCGTTTCCTCTTCCACGGCGGGGATCTCCTCCGCCGGGGCGGGCGTCTCTTCCGCCGGTGCGGGATCTTCTATAGAAGGATCCGTTCCGGTGATATCCTCCGCCGGTGCGGGTGCTTCCTCCGCCGGGGCGGGTGCTTCCTCCGCCGGCGCGGGTGCTTCCTCCGCCGGTGCGGGTGCTTCCTCCGCCGGGGCAGGCGCTTCCTCCGCCAGGGCGGGTGCTTCCTCCGCCGGGGCGGGGGCTTCCTCCGCTTCCTGCGTCTCTTCAGCCGCAGCGATGAACTCGTCTTCCATAAAGACGGTTTCATCATTCGTGGCGCGCACATTCGAGAATGCGTTCGCCAGCGTCGCGGCCATCATGATCGTCGCCAGGATTCTTGCCACTAAGCGTTTCATTGTCTTTGCCTCCTTGTCGCTTTTTCCCTACTGTTTCCTGTCTTCGTCTTAGCTGCTTTGGATCTTTCCATTCGCTTTGCACAATATGTGCGCAGGAATCTCCGTGGTATAGTGTAGCAAATGACCTATCATAAAACCGATCATAAAAAGGACTTTTTTTTTGCGATTTTCACGCGTTTTTCCGGCAGCAAGTCCCGAATCCCAGTCCGGGAGCGGATTTCAGGGTCGCGCGACATCAGATTTTGCAAAATATTAATTTTTTCTAAACTGCAGTTTTGCATGATTTTGTGACCTAAGTCACATACGGCGGTCACCGAAAGATCGTTTTTATATAGAAAAAACACCGCCTGTTTTCCGGCGGCGTTTCTCAAAAGACATCATTGACTAATTTGGTTAATTCGCGCGGTTCGTATGTTCGTTTTTAGGCTGCATGACACTCCTGTCATCTGCGTGTTTATCGAACGTGTTTTCTTTTGAACAGATTGTCATAATCGCAGCGACCACTTCGCCGGCATCTTCTTCCTCTCCGGATAAGAATTCTTCATCATCCCGCCTTGAAAAATAAGAAGATTTCGATATAATGGTTTGAGTGTCAACCAATATACATCATTCATACGGAGAACAATCATGATTCAGACGAACAATGTTACCCTGCGCGTCGGGAAAAAGGCGCTGTTTGAGGATGTCAGTATCAAATTCACGCCGGGCAACTGCTACGGTGTCATCGGCGCGAACGGCGCGGGCAAATCCACCTTCCTGCGGATTCTTTCGGGACAGCTGGAAACGACGAACGGCGATGTCAGCATCACGCCGGGCGAGCGCCTCTCCTTCCTGGAACAGGATCACTTCAAGTATGACGAAGAAATCGTGCTGGACGTTGTCATGCAGGGAAACGCCAGGCTCTTTGAGATCATGCGGGAAAAGGACGCGATTTACGCCAAAGAAGATTTCAGCGATGAAGACGGCATCCGCGCTTCGGAGCTGGAAACGGAGTTTGCGGAAATGAACGGATGGGAAGCGGAGTCCGACGCGGAAACGCTCTTGAACGGCCTCGGCATTCCGGACGAGTATCACCGCGTACAGATGAAGACGCTGGACGGCGCGCTCAAGGTGAAGGTGCTTTTGGCGCGTGCGCTCTTCGGTAACCCGGACATCCTGCTGCTGGACGAGCCCACGAACCATCTGGATTTAGATGCCATCGACTGGCTGGAGGAATTCCTCATCAACTTCGAAAACACCGTGATCGTCGTCAGCCATGACCGTTACTTTTTGAACAAGGTCTGCACCGCCATCGCGGACATCGACTACGGCAAGATTCAGCTCTACGCCGGCAACTATGATTTCTGGTACGAGTCCTCGCAGCTGATGATCCGCCAGATGAAGGAAGCAAACAAGAAAAAGGAAGAGCAGATCAAGGAATTGAAGGAGTTCATCGCACGCTTCTCCGCGAACGCCAGCAAATCCAAGCAGGCCACGAGCCGCAAGCGCGCGCTGGAAAAAATCGAACTGGAAACGATGAAGCCTTCCAGCAGAAAGTATCCGTACATTGACTTCCGCCCCGACCGCGAGATCGGCAATGAGGTGCTGACCGTCGAGGGACTGACGAAGACCGTGAACGGCGTGAAGGTGCTGGACAACATTTCCTTCGTCGTACAGCATGACGACAAAATCGCCTTTGTGGGTGCGAACGAGCAGGCGAAGACCGCGCTCTTCAACATCCTCGCGGGCCTCGACGAGCCGGACAGCGGCACTTACAAATGGGGCGTGACCACCTCCCTCTCCTATTTCGAAAAAGACAACACGCGGGAGTTTGACAACGACTACACGATCACGGAATGGCTGACGGGTTATTCCGAAAACAAGGACACGACTTACGTCCGCGGTTTCTTAGGCCGTATGCTCTTTGCGGGCGACGACGGCGTGAAGCGCCTGAAGGTGCTTTCCGGCGGCGAAAAGGTGCGCTGCCAGCTTTCGAAGATGATGATCTCCGGCGCGAATGTATTGATCTTTGACGAGCCGACGAACCATCTGGACATGGAAGCAATTACCGCGCTGAACACCGGCATGGTGAAGTTCCCGGGTGTGGAGCTCTTCGCCTGCCGCGATCACCAGATCGTACAGACAACAGCGAACCGCATTATGGAGATTCTCCCCGACGGTTCGCTGATTGATAAAGTCACAACGTATGATGAGTATCTCGCCGCCGATGCGGAAGCGAGAAAGCGCACGGTGTACACTTTCACCGAGGCTGCCGATACGGGGATGGACGTGCTATGAGCACTTGGCGGACGTACTTTGTCCGCCTACGTGCGAATGTACATCTCGACACTTAGCGAGGTGTTTTCGAGCTTAGTGACGAGATGATTCCCGTTCCTTCGGGTTGTGGAAGGACAGAAGCACCGCCAGTCCCATCAGTGCCATGGCAAAAAACGATTCCTGCGGCCGGAGATCCTTGGGGTCTCCGGTCTGTCCGTTTCTGGAGTTTTCCGCTTCCGTTCCCTGCCCGCCTCTGCGCATACCAAGCACACGCGCGATGGGCATGTCGTCTTCGTTGCCGGCGGGTGCGGTCTCCGCGTCTTTCGCCTTGCCCCCTTCGACAGGCGCGGCTTCCGTGCTGTCGTCTCCGGCTTTGGTCTCTTCCTCTTCGGCGGACGCCGTCTCTTTCTCTTCGGTCTCTGCGGCAGACGCCTCCGTGCTTTCGCCGGGCTGAGTCTCTGCGGCAGTCACCGTCACCGTAGCGGAGTTGGCTTCCGTCTTGTTGTCAATACTGTATACGGCATCATTGGGAATCCCCGCCGCGAGCGCCGCAACATCCGCGTCGCTGCGCAGCCGCACCGTAAAGGTGATGATCACTGCCTTGCCGCGGTTTGCCATGAGCTGCTCTCCGGTCAGCGTCACCCTGAGCTCCTGACCGGAAACACTCGCGACGTTTTTCAGCTCATATCCGCCGACCGTCACGCTGACATTTCCGACAAATTCCAGCACATCCGCGATGCGGTCGCTCACCGCAAAGCGCTGCATTCTCGCGCGCTCCGGCACGCGGGTCCGCACTTCGTAGGTGAAGACTTCGTTCCGGTTTTGCAGCACGGTGCTCTTCGCGTTGTTGACCGAAACCTCAATGCCCGGATCCGAGAGAATAAAACGCACCGCGTTGGACGGCACGGGCGCAGCCCCCTGCGCGATCTGGCAGGACGCGTTATTGGAAATGCAGACGCCGTCCACGCCGCCGTCGATATAAGAAGTCAGGTCCACGCCGTGGATAATGGCCGCGCGGAAGGTGACCGTCACCGGCTGTTTCAGCGCGGCGTCCGTCAGGTATTTCTCCGGCACGGACACCACCACCGTCTTGTCGAAAATCTGTGAAAGCCCCTCCGTGCGGATGCCGCCGACGAGCACCTCCACCTCACCGCGGAATTCCATCACGTCCGCGATGGTGTTGGAAATCGAAAGGGTCCGCAGGTCCGCACGCTGCACCACATAGGCCTTGATCGTGTAAGTCACTTCTTCGTAGCGCGAAGAAAGCACCACCGGCGAACCGTCCGTTTTACGGCCGTTGATCATTTCCTCCAGGCGGATCTCCGCGGACGGCGGCGTCACCGTCGCCACGCCGGAAAACTCGCTCACATCCGGCTCTCTTTCCGAAGGCAGACGCCTCGCGCCGCCGGGCTCTTCCTCCCGGTGCAACAAGACATGGTAGGAGCAGGAATTGGGCACTTCGATGCGTCCGCCGTTTGCCGCGTTCGCGTATTTCGCAAGGGAAACCCCGTCTTTGATCCTTACGCCGAAGCTGACGCAGATCTCTTTTCCGGTGTTCGCTGCCAGGAACTCCTTCGGCAGATCCACGGTCAGAATCTGTCCGTCCTGTTCCACATGCTGTGCGGGGAAAGCAACCCGCTGCCCGTCCACGCTGACGATGACTTCGCCCGCAAGGGTCAGCTCCTCTGTCAGCGTATCGCTGATGTAAAACCGGTCAATCCACGCGGCCGTGTCCGCGTTCGGGATGACGGTCTTCAGTTCGTAGGTAAATACTTCATCCCTTGCGTCAAGATCCGCGTGGTCCGGCGTTTTGTTGGAGCGTGCCGCGTTCCGGACGTTGGTGCTGATCTCCAGCCGCGGATAATTCTCCGCCGTGACGGGCGTCGAATGGGGCGAAACGGGCGGATCCTGGGGCGCGGTCTTCGCCTTCACGATGCCGTCAATATGAAAGCCCGCATAGGCCTCGCGTTTCAGTACATAACCGATGAAGCCGCCCTCCGGGAACTTGCTGACGAAGAGCGCCCGTTCCGACGCGTCTTCAATGGAAGGCAGAACATAATTGTTCCAGAACGCGGCCGGGTCCGGCGCACCGGTCGTTACATGGCTGTAATAGCGCCAGTTGCTGTTGTAAGGCGGTTTGTAATTTGTTGACAGACCGTCCGCCTTCAGCCGGCGCTCCAGCGCGCTGAGATTCACACGCACCGTAAACAGTTTCGTGGTATAGTTCGCGGCGGAATCGTCCTGTTGAATGTTGGCGGGCAGTTCTCCGCCGAGACGAACATAGACCTCCGCCGCGATAATCTCATCCGGCGCCGCCGGCGGATCCTTCCGCTCCTGATCCTGCTGCGGATCCTCGGAGCGCAGCTTGTCGCCTGCCGGCGGAAGATCGCCCGTCGGCTGCGGGTCTGCGGTAGGCTGAGAATCACCCGTCGGCTGCGGATTGACGGTCAGTTGAAGATTGTCTGTCGGCTGAGAATCGACGGTCTTCTGAAGGTTGTCCGTCGGCTGAGCGTCAACGGTCTTCTGAAGGTTGTCCGTCGGCTGAAGGTCAACGGTCTTCTGAAGATCCTCCGTCGGCTGAGAATCAACGGTCTTCTGAAAATTATCCGTCGGCTGCGGGTCGACGGTGATCTGAAGATTGTCCGTCGGCAAGAGATCAGCGTCGGCCGGCTGTGTATCGCCGTCCGCGGGCTGCGCGTCACTGTTGATTTGCTGAGGTGTATCTCCCCCCGGAAGATCTTCCGCGAAAACCGTATGACTTCCAAACGCACACGTCAAAAGTGCCGCGCCAAGAAGCACGGTCCACACTTTCCGAATCAACCCTCTCATCCCTACTGCCTCCGAACAAAAATTACAGCATTCTCCAAAAACCACATATTGTGTTTCGGCTTTTTTTCCGGAACAGTTTAGTCTATCACAAATATATCAAAAAATCTATGGATAATACTTTTTTAATACTAATATGATTTTACTCAATGACCCAACGGTCACTTTCGCTCTCACACAGTGCCAGTGCGGCTTTGTCGGCAATCACGGTGACATCCTGATGCAGTTGCAACACCGATGCCGGCACCTTCGGCGTCACGGGCCCGTAGAGCGTCGCGCGGATGGCTTCCGCCTTGGCCTTGCCGGAGGCAATCAACAAGATCTTGTGTGCGGACATGATGGTACCAATACCCATAGTGAGGGCGGAAGTCGGCACGTCTTCGATGCGCTCAAACAAACGGCTGTTCGCCTCGATGGTGGACTGCGTCAGCTGCTCCACATGGGTGCCCTTCGAAAAGCTCTCCGCCGGTTCGCAGAAGCCGATGTGGCCGTTGTTGCCGATGCCAAGAAGCTGCAGATCCACGCCGCCCATCTGGCGGATCATTTTGTCATAGCGCTTGCACTCCCTCGCCGGGGACTTCGTCGTGCCGTCCTCGATGTGGGTGTTGGATTTGTCAATGTCCACATGGTCAAAGAGATTCGTGTTCATAAAGTAACGATAGCTGTTGGGATCCGTGCCGTCGAGCCCGACATACTCGTCGAGGTTGAAGGTCTGCACCTCCGCGAAGCTGATGACACCCTGTTTATTGAGCTTGCGCAGGTTGGTGTAGGTGCCGATGGGCGTCGTGCCCGTCGCGAGCCCTAAGACGCTCTCCGGCTTCAAAACGATCTGTGCGGCAATGATGTCCGCCGCGCGCCTGCTCATGCTGTCATAATCCTTCGTTCGATACACTCTGATCATGCTTTTTTCCTCCTAAGTTCCTCCAAAATGCTCTCCGCTACAAAGAGCGAACCGTAACCCCTGCCGAGGTCCAGCCCCGGCTTGTTCGCCCCGTGAAAATCGCTGCCGCCGCTGACGAGAAGTCCCGTTTCCTTCGCAATCGCGCGGACACAGCGTTCTTCCTCCTGTGTGTGCGTGGAATACACCGCTTCGATGCCGACCAGTCCGGCCGCTTTCAGTTCCTTCGCAAGCTCCGTGAGCTGTGCCTTTGTCAGCTTGTAGAGCATGGGATGCGCCAGCACCGGCACGCCGCCCGCGGAAAGAATCAGCTCCACCGCCTCAAAGGGCGTGACCTTTTTGCGCGGCACAAAGCAGGGACCGTCGTCGCCGATGTAACGGTCAAAGGCTTCCTGCCTCGTTTGAATCAACCCCTTCGCGAGCAGGAGCTTTGCGATATGCGCCCGCGTCAAAACCGCGCCGAGATTGGCCTCTTCCAGTTCCTCGTAGGTCACGGGCAGTCCTGCTGCCGTCAGCTTTTCGCAGATCTCCGCGTTCCGTCCGACGCGGCTTTTCGCGTTCTCTTCGATCGTGTCCGTAAACGCTTTGTTTTCCGTATCGACAAAAAGGCCGACGACATGGACCTCCTGCTCTCTTCCTTCGCCCGGCAGGTCATAGATCGTGGAAAGCTCAATGCCCGGCACAAGCTCTAAGGGCAGCGCCTGTTCCTTGATATATGCCGCGGCTGGCGCGATGCCGGCGACCGTGTCGTGGTCCGTCAGGGCAATCGCCTTCAGCCCTTTCTCCGCAGCGTAGGCCATCAGCTCTTCCGGTGTGTACGTGCCGTCCGAGCAGGTGGAATGTGTGTGCAAATCCACTGCCTTCATGGCTACTCCTTTCAGTCGCAGCCATTCCTCACATCCGGCAATGGAAATCGCTTCGCGATGGCCGGATGTGACACTCGGCTGCTGCAGGTGTTCTTACGGACTCAGCAGCAAGTGCTTCGTCCTGTTTGTCCGAACTGCGCGACCTCGTCTTCAAAGGGATCGAAAACCTCCACGGCTTCTCCCCGGAATTCTTTTTGTACGACCATGTATTTGTTTTCGAAGGCGACGGGATTGTAGCTGAGCTTCGCCTGGCGGACGCCCGGCAGCCCCATGTCGTCCTCGCGGTTGACAATCTTTGCCTCGGGAAATTCGTGCAGAAGAAACTCGCGGTTGATGAGCTGGTACAGCCCGGGAATCTCCGGGTCCGCCTTTTCGACACTGATGCAGGCCATCTCCTCCCGTGCGTTGTAGGTGCCGAGGGAAAAGGCCCGGAGCCTGCCGTCAATCATAATGCCGCCGATGCGGTAGGTCAGGTGACAGCAGTCCTGCAGCACGCCGGTCAGGCCGTCCCGCTCAAAGCGCAGCGTCGTCGCGCCGTCCGCGTCCGCCTCGGCGTGATTCGGGAACCATTCGTTCAGGAAGGACAGAATCTCCGCGCGGTCCGCGCATTGCAGCGTCCGGTACGACCACCGTCCCTCGTACTCCTTGCAAAACTTGTTGATGAGATTTCTTTTCTTCTGGAATTTCCTGCCGGGCAGCGTGCGCAGCTCTTCCGCGTCATAGATGTAATCGCGGAAGTCCGCTTCCTCACGCACGATGTACTCCGGGTTATCCTTCAGACGCAGCGCCATGACCCCTTCCTCATCGGCGAGATAAATCTTGAAGGCCTGCTCCAGCACATCATTGAAGAAGCGCTTCAGCAGTTCGAAATACTCCGGCAGCTTTTCCTCCGCGCAGTACGGCAGCGCCGCGAAATACTCGCGCTCGTTTTTCATAATGACCAGCAGCGCCTCGTCTTCGACGGCATGATAACGCACGCGGTAATAATCCGCCCAGATGAAAAAGTCAATCCAGCCGCTCTCGCAGGCCCTGCAGGGACGCATGGTGAAATATTTGCGCAGATGCTTCGCGTCCTCCGGACGCGGGATTTCGAATTTGGGAGTCATGGAAAACATTATACCACACTCCCCTCCTGCTCCGCCATCCATGGCGGAGCGCAAAACAGTCGGGTCGGTAGTATGGCTCATCCATGAGCGCATACCACAACGGTTTGGTATGGTATATCCTGTGATGCCATCTTATTTCTTCCGGATCATGATGTTCAAGTCCACGTCGCCTTTGATGCCGTCGACGCGTCCCTGATAGCTGTACTGCCAGATTCTGAATTCATAGGGAAAATAGAGCGGCACGCTGTACCAGGCGATCCAGACCGGGTACTTTAGAATCCTTGTATCATCCATGTGCACAACGAAGTTCGTGAGGTTGCCGTAGAACATTGCCTGATAGCCGGCTTCTTCGATGCGCTGCAAAAAGACCAGGGCGTTTTCCGTCCACTGTTCCTGTGTCAGATCATAGATACGGTTTTCCGCCGTTTCCGGCGATTCGAAATCCAGCACGACGGGCAGCGTGATTTTTTCGCGGAAGGGTTCGATCATATTCAGCACGTATTCCGCTTCCTCCGCGGCCTCGCCCGTATCAATCGCGTGGGTGACCCAATAGACGCCCACTTCGATGCCGTTGGCGTAAGCACCGTTCACGTTGCGTTCAAAGTACTCGTCATCATTGTAAGAGCCTGCCCTGCCCCAGCCGCGGAAGCCGGCGCGGATCATGGCGAACTTCACGCCGTCCGCCTTCACCTTTGTCCAGTCGATCTCGCCCTGGAAGGCAGAGACATCGATGCCGAACAGACCCTCCACGGAAGCGTCGTCGCCCACATAGATCACGCGATCCCTGTCATCCAAGATCAGGTCTGTTTTGGTATAGGGATTTAAGGCCGCCCCCGACGCGAGGTCATGGAAGAGATATTTGCCGCCATAGCCGACAATGATCTGCGAAGGCTTTAAGCTGCGCAGCGTGTCCATCGGACCGAGCTCGCCGGAGGACATCTTTTCGTAGAAGTATTGCAGGAGTTCTTCTTTCCCCTGCTGCACACCTTCCTGCACCGCGCCGTCCCTTGCGGCTTCCAGCATACCGTCCAGCTCCGTGCGCGGAAGATAGTCTTCTTCCATCTGTCGCTGCAGCTCCGCCTTTTCTTCCGTCAGCCGCTGCTTTTGCATGTAAAACACCAGCGCCGCCCCCAGCGCGGCAACGGTAACAACCGTCAGAAGCACCAGCGGAACCAGATGCCCCGTCTTCTTCTTTTTTCTTTTTGTCTTTTCCGCCGCCGCTGCCTGCGGCTGTTCTTTCTGCTCCATCATATATTACAGTGTTGTACGGATGACCTGCGGGTCATAGCCTTTCCGGCGAAGCGCCTGCAGGATCTCTTCCTTGTGCGCGGTGCCGAAGGCTTCCATTGTGATGCGGATTTCCACCGCCGCGTTGCGGTTGATCGTGACAAACTGGTCGTGCTCCACGCGGATGGCATTGGCCTTGACCTCGGCCAGCACGCCGGAGATGCGGTGCAGTTCGCCCGGACGATCCGGCAAAAGCACGGAGACCGTGAAGACGCGGTCGCGGCGGATCAGTCCCTGCTGCACCACGGAGGCCATCGTGATGACGTCCATGTTACCGCCGGAGAGAATGCAGACAACGGTTCTGTCTTTCAGATCCAGCTGCTTTAAGGCCGCGACACTCAGCAACCCGCTGTTTTCGACGATCATCTTGTGATTCTCCACCATATCCAGGAAAGAGACCACAAGCTCTTCATCCGGCACGGTGACGATCCCGTCGACGCGTTCCTTCAGCGAGGGGAAAATCGTCTCGCCCGGTGTCTTGACCGCCGTGCCGTCCGCGATGGTGTTGACATGTTCCAAGGTCACGACATGGCCCGCTTCGAAGGACGCTTTCAGACAGGCAGCGCCTTCCGGTTCCACGCCGAAGACGCGGATTCTCGGGTTGATCAGCTTTGCCAGCGCAGCGACACCCAGCAGCAGGCCGCCGCCACCGACCGGCGCGACGATTGTGTCCACCGTCGGTTGTTCCTTCACGATTTCATAAGCGATGGTGCCCTGCCCGATCGCGACATCGGGATCATCAAAGGGATGCACAAAGGTATACCCCTTTTCCTCGGCGAGTTTGCAGGCGTAGTCGTAGGCTTCGTCGTAGACATCGCCGTACAGAATCACTTCCGCGCCGTAACCCTTTGTGCGGTTGACCTTGATGAGCGGCGTGCCCTCCGGCATGACGATCACGGCTTTTACGCCGTAGCTCTGCGCCGCGTAGGCAACACCCTGCGCGTGATTTCCTGCCGAAGCGGTAATGAGACCGCGGCTGCGTTCCTCGTCCGTCATGCGCGTGATTTTGTAGTAAGCGCCGCGGAGCTTGTACGCGCCGGTGCGTTGCATGTTTTCCGGTTTCAGAAACACGCGTCCGCCGGTCAGCTCACTTAAGTAATCACTGTAAATCAGCTTTGTCTCCAACGTGACGCGGGCAACGGCCGTGGCCGCGTTTTCAAATTGTTGCAGTATGAAGTCTGTCATTCTGTATTCCTCATGTCTGTTAAAGGTGAATCCCACCACTCCGACGCACGATACGGATTACTCCGTGCTTCGCACTCCCGCTGTCTACGCTCCGCTTCGGTCGGCGCAGAGCCGACGTCCCCCGGACGTCGTGCGCCCTACAGCCATTCGGAATTCGCGCCGCTCATGCTGCGCATCTCGCAGCGCTGTATTCCTCATGTCTGTTGACCGTCAGATGCCGGCTCATCCTCCCGCGCAAGCGCGTCGGCTGCGCCGTCGCCTGACGGCTCGTGCGTCTCAAAGAGCGCATTGACGTAGTCATCCGGATTGAAGCGTTCGAGGTCTTCGAGGGACTCGCCGACGCCGATGTATTTGACGGGGACGTTGAGCTCCGAGACGATGGCGATGGCGATGCCGCCCCGGGCGGTGCCGTCGAGCTTTGTCAGCACGATGCCGGTCAAATCCGTCACCTCGCCGAATTCCTTCGCCTGCGAGAGCGCATTCTGGCCCGTCGTGCCGTCGAGAACAATCAGGTTTTCCCTGCGCCAGTCCGGCAGACGCTCGTCCAGAATCCGGTTCATCTTGCGCAGCTCTTCCATGAGATTCTTTTTGTTGTGCAGACGTCCCGCCGTGTCCACGATAAGGATGTCCGCGCCGCGGGCCGTTGCCGCACCCACGGCGTCATAAATGACGCTCGCCGGGTCCGCGCCCTCGTGGCCGGTGATGATCTGCACGCCGGCGCGGTTCGTCCACTCGGTGAGCTGCTCCGTCGCCGCCGCGCGGTAGGTATCCGCCGCCGCCACCAGCACCTTCTTTCCGGCGTTCTTGTACAGCGCCGCCAGCTTGCCGACGCTCGTCGTCTTGCCGACGCCGTTGACGCCGATGACAAAGATCACCGTGTGATGTTCCTCAAAATCATAAGCATCTTCCGCCAGCGTCATCTGTTCGCGGATGTTTTCGACGAGCAGTGCGCGGCAGTCCGCGGCGATGCGGATCTTCTGCTCCTTCACCTGCTCACGCAGCCGGTCCATGATGCGGGACGTGGCCTGCACGCCCACATCCCCCATGATCAGAACCTCTTCAATCTCCTCATAGAACTCATCATCAATCTCATTCGTCCCATGAAACACATTATCCAACCCGCGCACCATATTGTCGCGCGTTTTTCCAAGACCGTTTTTGAGTCGCTTAAAAAATCCCATTATGTTAAATCCTTTTCAATCAAGTTCACGCTGACGAGCGCCGACACCCCCTTCTCCTGCATCGTAATGCCGTACAGACGGTCGGAGGATTCCATCGTGCCGCGGCGGTGCGTAATCACGATGAACTGCGTGTTCTTCAGCTTGTGCAGATACTGCGCAAAGCGCACGACGTTGTTCTCGTCCAGCGCCGCCTCGATCTCGTCCAAAAGACAGAAGGGCGAGGGTTTGAGTTTCTGGATCGCGAAGAGCAAAGCGATGGCCGTCAGCGCCTTTTCGCCGCCGGACAGCTGCATCATGTTCTGCAACTTCTTGCCGGGCGGCTGCGCGATGATGCGGATGCCGGCCGTCAGCACATCCTCTTCTTCCACAAGCTCCAGCGAGCCCTTGCCGCCGCCGAACATTTCGCGGAAGACCTCGTTGAAGGACGCGTTGATCTTCGTGAACTGCTCCGTGAACTGCTCGCGCATGGAGCGGTCCAGCTCTTCGATGATGCCGCGCAGCTGTGCCTCGGCCTCGATGAGATCATCGTGCTGTCCCTTCATAAAGTGATAGCGCTCGGACAGATTGCGGAAATCCTCGATGGCGGAAACATTGACATCGCCCAATTTCTTGATGGCGTCCTTCAGGGCCGCGATCTCTTTCTTCATCCGCGGGCCGTCCGTCATCTCCGGATCGCGCATCTGCTCCGCGTCGGAGAGCGTGATCTCGTACTCGTCCCACATGTAATTGATGCGGGCCTCGATCGCTTCCATGTGGCGGGTCTTCATGGCTTCAAGACGCGAAACCTCGCGGCCCAGAGAGGCCATCTGCTCCGCCAGCTTGTTGTTCTGCTCAAAGAATTCCTTCTGCTTCGCGGAAAGCGCTTCCTTTTCCTGCTGCTTGCTTTCCAGAACGCTCTTCGCTTCGTCCGAAGAATCCGCGCTGGCCTCAATCGTGCCCGTGACCTTTTCAATATCCTCTTTGCACTGCGCCAGGCGCTCCGCGTTTTCCGCAAGAGAGCTTTCCACCTCCGCGAGGCTTTCGTTCCGCGCCTTCAGTTCCTCTTCGACGCGGTCAATGTTTTCCTGTTCAAAGGAGCGTTTCGCGCGGATCGTCTCCGCTTCCACGGCTTCGTCATTCACTTTCTGCTGCGCTTCCTGCTCCTGTTCCTGCAGTACCTTCAGCTCTTCCTGCGCCTTGGCGGCTTCTTCCTGCCCGGCAGTCTCCGCCGCTTCCGTTTCCTTTAAGCGCGCGTCCGCTTCCGCCTGCCCCTTCTCAATCTCGGCCAGCTGCTCGTTCAGTTCTTCCTTCTCGCGCTGAAGATCGCGTATGGAGCCTTCCGCTTCCTTCTGCTTTTCCTCTTCGCGCGCGACATTCAGACGCGCCGTGTTCTGCTCAATGAACTTTTCCTGCAGCGTCTTCCGCGCGTTTTCAATCGTCAGACGCAGATCGTTTCTGTGCTGCTTCGTCTTCTCGATACTCTCTTCCGCGTCCTTCGCCTGCTGCTCCAGTTCCTTCACGCGTTTTTTCAGCGCATCGATTTCCCTGCGCCGCCCGAGCAGATTGGACTGGTTCTTGAACGCGCCGCCGGAGATTGCGCCGCCCGGTGCCAAAAGCTCTCCCTGCAGCGTCACGACGCGCAGCCGGTGATCAAACTTGCGGTTCAAGGCGATCGCGTGATCCACCGTATCCGTCACGACAATGCGCCCGAGCAAAGACGCCGCCACGTTCTTATAACGCTTGTCCGTCTCCACCAGCGTGTCTGCCAGACCGATGACGCCCTTTTCCTTCAGCGCCTCTTCATGATCAAAGGGGCGCACCTTCTCGATTTCCGTCAGGGGCAGAAACGTCGCCCTGCCGCCCTTGGTCTCTTTCAGAAATTTGATGAGACGCTTCGCGGTTTCCTCATTGTCCGTGACAATGTTCTGGATGCTGCCGCCCAGCGCCGTTTCAATGGCAGTTTCATATTCCTTCTTCGTGCGGATGATGTCCGCGACGACGCCCTCAATGCCCTTTACGGTCTCGCGCTGTTCCATCACCTTCTTCACGCTGCCGCCATAGCCCTCATAGCGCTCCGCGAGATTCTGCAGCGCCTCTAATTTCGAGCGCTCCGTATGGTAATCCGCCTGCGCGAGCCGCAGCTGCTCATCGTAACCGGAGAGCTTATCCTTGATGCCGGAGAGCTCTTCCTCCGCGTCCTTCTGCGCCTTGTTCAGCCCGTCGATCTCCGCCGTGATCTTTTCGAAGACCTCACGCAATCTGGACAGCTCTTCCTCCTGCCGCTCGCCTTCCGTGCGGACGCTCAAAAGGCGGCTCGTCAGCTCGGCGTTTTTGATCTGCGCCTGTTCCTTCATGGTCGTCAGGGAACCGATGCGGCTCTTCACCTGGGCACGCTGTTCCAGCGCTTCCAGGACTTTCGCGTTGCAGGCCTCGATCGTCTCCGACAGCGCATCCATCCTGGAAAGAATCTCCTCATGTGCCTTGATGACCGCGCTGTGCTTTTCCTCAAAACCCGCCAGTTCCGCGTCAATGGCCTCACGCGCTTTGACGCGTTCGTCATACTCCTTCCGGATCTCTTCGATCTCCGCGTTCAGCGTCTCCTGCCGCGTTTTGAAATGGGCGTCGTTCGATTCCGCGGAACGGATCTGCTCCTTCAGCACCGCGATCTGTCCTTCCAGCTTTTCCTTCAGGACCGAAGACTGCGTCATCTGTTCCATGGCGGCCTTGATTGCTTCGTCCACCTGTGTCAGCTTTTCGCTGGTCTCATCATATTCCGCGCGCGCGTCCTCCGAATCCCGCTCCGCCTGCTGTAATTCATTCGAAGCGATCTCGAACTTTTTCTCCGTCTCCGCAAGAAGTGCCCGCTGTTCGTTGGAATCAATGAGGAACATGTTGACATCCAGTTTTTTGAGCTGCTCCCTGTCGCGCAGATAAATCTTCGCCACCTCGGACTGCTTTTCCAGCGGCTCCATCTGCTTTTCCAATTCGGAAAGAATGTCCGTCAGACGGACCAGATTTGCCTTCTCGTCCTCTAACTTCTTAATCGCCGTGTCCTTGCGCAGCTTGTACTTGACGATACCGGCCGCTTCGTCGAACAGATTACGCCGGTCTTCGGGCTTTGACGAAAGAATCTGATCAATCTGTCCCTGCCCGATGATGGAATAGCCTTCCTTGCCGATGCCGGTGTCGTAGAACAGTTCGTTGATGTCCTTCAGACGGCAGCCCGCGCCGTTGATCATATACTCCGATTCGCCGCTGCGGTACAGCCTGCGGGCGATCGTCACCTCGTCAAAGCTGGTGGCAAGCGCGTGGTCGGAGTTGTCCAAAGTAATGGACACGTAGGCATAGCCCTGGGGCTTGCGCAGCTCCGTCCCCGAAAAGATGACGTCCTGCATGGAGCTTCCGCGCAGCTGCTTCGTGCGCTGTTCGCCCAGCACCCAGCGGACGGCGTCCGCCACGTTACTCTTGCCGGAGCCGTTGGGCCCCACGATGCCGGTGATGCCGTTATGAAACTCCAGGCGGAGTTTGTTCGCGAATGATTTGAATCCCTGTACTTCGATTTGTTTTAGATACATATCAGTAACCTATATTTTCCAATGCTTCTTTGGCAGCATGCTGCTGCGCCGATTTTTTGTTATGTCCTCTTCCCTCGCCCAGCTTCTTCCCGTTGAGATAAACGGCATAACAAAACTCCTTCCGGTGCTCCGGTCCTGCCTCTCCGAGCAGTTCATAGCGCAGATTGATGGAGCCGTTTTCCTGTAACTTTTCCTGCAGGGCGGACTTATAATCCAGCCGTTCCCTGCCGGGGGCGATTTCGCAGAGGATAAACGTGCGGATGAAACGCTCCGCCGCCTCCTGTCCGCCGTCCACGTAAATCGCGCCGATCAGCGCTTCCGTGACGTCCGCGATGATGGAGGCCCGCTCCCTGCCGCCGGTCTTTTCCTCGCCTTTGCCGAGACGGATATGCTTTTTGAGATCAAAGGCTTCCGCACGACGAAACAGCGCGTCCTCACAGACCTGTGCGGCGCGTTTTTTCGTCAGATCGCCTTCTTTCATGTCGGGAAGCAGATGATACAGGTGCGCACTGGTTACCATCTCCAGCACGGCATCGCCCAGGAATTCCAGCCGCTCATAATCCGCAGGCCGGTTGATCTGATGCTCATTGGCGAAGGAACTGTGTGTCAGCGCCTCCAGTAAAAGCGTTTCGTCCCGGAACGTGTAACCGATACGCGCCTGTAAATCCGCGTATTCCGCCGTCACTTAAATCCCCGCGACAGCGGCCTTGATCAGCTCCGCCGCTTCCCCGACGGTGGAGATCTTTTCGACCTTGTCCTGTTCGATCTTGACGCCGAAGGCATCCTCCAGATCCATGATGATCTGGAAGACGTCAAGGGAATCCGCTCCCAGATCCTCCAGGAAGGTCATCTCCGGACGGATTTCCTCCGGGTCAAGGCTTAAGACACTTGCCGTGATTTCCTTTAATTTCTGCAGTTCTTCCATGTTACTCCTTTGCTCCTTTCATCGTACCGCTTTCCGCGGACGCCCGGCCTCAGTCTTCCCCGATTTTTGCCGCGATCTGATCGCCGACCCGCTCCTCGTGGAACTCCACGCACTGGAGGATGGCGTTGCAGAAGGTCTCGCGGTTGCTGGAACCGTGCGCCTTGACCACAAGGCCGTTCAATCCCAGCATCGGCGCACCGCCGTGGCGGTTCGGGTCATACTCCTTCAGCACGGATTTCAACGAGGGCTTCACCAGCGCGCCGCCGATTTTCCCGCGTGTGCTGGACATCATGCCCTGCTTGATGATGCGCATGAGCGACTGCGAAACGCCCTCGTACATCTTCAGAATCACGTTGCCGACAAAGGCCTCGCAGACGATGACATCCGCCTCGCCGGCCGGGATGTCCCGCGCCTCAATATTTCCGGTGAAGTTGATGTCCGGGCAGTTCTTCAACAGCGGGAAGGTCTCCCGCACCAGGAGATTGCCCTTTTCTTCCTCCGCGCCGATGTTGACGAGTGCCACGCGGGGGTATTTGATCTTGCAGATGTTCTCCATGTAAATGCTGCCGATCTTCGCGAACTGCACGAGCTGCTGCGCCCTTGCGTCCACATTGGCGCCGCAGTCAATCAACAGCGACGAACCCTTTTCCGTCGGGATGAGCGGTGCCAGCGGCGAGCGGCTGACGCCCTTGATGCGCCCGATCACCGTCTGTCCGCCCACGAGGACGGCGCCGGTGCTGCCCGCGGAGACATAGGCGTCCGCCTGTCCCTCGCGTACCATCATCATGCCCTTCACCAGCGAAGAATCCCGCTTGTTGCGAATGGCCATGACCGGCGGCTCCGCCGTGGAAATTACCTCCGGCGCGTGCACCACCGTCAGTCTCTGTTTGTCGTAGGAAAGCTCCTGCAATATGGGCGTGATACGCTCTTCCTGACCGACCAGGAATACATTGACGCGCGGCGAATCATTCACCGCCTTGACCGCGCCCCTGACTGTTTCCTCCGGTGCGTTGTCTCCGCCCATGGCATCGACAGCGACCCTTACCAGATCACTCATTCCCTCATTTCCCCTTTTCAGCCCTTGCGGCACCCGAAGCCGCAAAGGATATTTTACATAATTTATCCGCAAGATTCAAGTGAACGGAGGTACTTTTCCCGGAGAAAAACAAGACAGCACGCCTGTTATGGGATACAGGCGTGCTGTGAACAAAATCTCGTTCAATTATTGACGGTATTATATTAATCTTCTACCGCGACGACACTCTTCTTGTTGTAATAACCGCAGGCCTTGCAGACCTTGTGCGGCTCACTCAGCGCACCGCAGTGGCTGCACTTGACGAGCGTCGGTGCCTTCATCTTGTAATTCGGGCTGCGTCTTTTGTCTCTGCGTCCCTTGCTGGATTTATTTTTCGGGCAAATGGCCATGGTACTGTTCCTCCGTTATTTCCTCTTTCATTTACACAGCGACAATCATTATACGCTCATCCGCGCCGGCTTGTCAAGAAAAAAAGACTGATTGTCATATTTTGCAAAACAGTGTTATACTGGTCAGGATTGTTTGATAGAATTGCTTCGCCCCGGAAAGGCATTTTTGATGAGCGGATATATTGTCGTTTACCTGGAAATCCTGTTTCTCTGCTTTGTGACCGCAGCCATCCTGCGTTCCAAGGTGAGCCATGACCTTGGTACGGAGGCGGAGGTGAAGGCCTTCCGTCTGATCTTAAGCATCTACATGGTGATGATGGTGCTGGACAGTTTCACACAACTGCAGTACCAGGGGGAAATGTATCCGCCGGTAATCACCGTGGCACTGGCCCAGGCCGCCTACATGTCTTTGCTGGCGGTGCTGGCCGTGGTATGGTTTCTGTTTGCGGAACTGCAGATTGACCCGGCGCTGACAAGAACGCCCCTGTTCCGTGCACTCTTCGCCCTCCCGGGTGTTTTGATGGTCTTTATGTGCTTTGCCTCTCTTCGCACCGGCTGGGTGTTTTATTACGACGAAGCGGAGGTGTTCCGGCGCGGTCCCTTCTTCTTCCTGCAGAACGTGATCGCCTACGCCTACTTTCTGGTCACGGCCATCCATTCGGTTTACGCCGCGGGCAAAGAAGTTTCCGTTTCCAAAAAACAACGGCTGCGTAAAATCTCCTTCTTCATCATCGCCCCCACCATCGGCGGTCTGCTGCAGCTGTTCATCGGCGGATATCCCTTTGTGGGGCCTTCCATCATCATTTCCGTCCTCTTTATTTTTACCAGCGTGCAGGCGGACATGATCAATATCGACTCCCTGACCGGGCTGAACAACCGCAAGACCATGGAACGGTATCTGGAGGAACTGCTCGCCGATTTTTCAAATGATACGCGGTATTTTCTGTTTCTGATCGATGTGGACCGCTTCAAGAGCATCAATGACACATACGGTCATATCGAAGGTGACCGCGCCCTGCGCTGCATTGCCGACGCCATGCGTCTGACGACGGACAGTTACGGCGGTTTTGTGGCAAGGCTCGGCGGCGACGAATTCGTGGCCGTGGCGGAGGTGAACCGTGTGGGTTCCCCCTCCCTCTTTTCCGATACCCTCGCAAAAAATCTGAATACCATAAAGGAACGGAACCGCCTCCCCTACACGCTCGCCGCCAGCGTCGGCTACGCCATCTGTCCCGACCAGGGGAGACTGCCCGGTGATCTTCTGATCATCGCCGATCAGATGATGTATCTGGTGAAGCGGCAGCGCAAACAATCCGCAGCCTCTTAAGACGCGTCGTTACGCGCGCATGGATTCCAGCAGACCCGTGGTGCTTTCCGCCCAGCTGTACTGTCTCATGTATTCCCCGTTGTACATCATCCGCGCCGTCGGATCTCCCTCCAGAAAACGATAGAAATCGCAGTCCAGCCGCGCGGGGTTTACGGCATAATTGTCCCGCGTATGCAAAAGCACATCTTCAAAACCGTTTTCCGCAAGCACCCTCCGCAGTTCCATGACATACTTCCGGACACTTGCCTTTTTCAGTTCCGGCTCCGCGGCATCGGACGACAGAACGGCGCAGAGCTCCCCGCTGCTCACCCCCGCGCCCCTGCGGTCCACCAAAAAGGCCAGCAGTTCCTTTGCACCGCTTCTGCCGAAACGCAGGATCCTTCCCTCATGGAAGACTTCAAAATTTCCGAAGCAGCGCACCGTCAGCTTTTCCACCACGGGGATCCGCAGATGCGACAGTGCTTTCCGGATGTCCTCCGGCGAGGCGGGCTTGACGATGTAGGCGCTGACAAAGAGTTCCCAGGCCTTTAAGGCATACTGCTCATAGGCGGTGCAGCAGATGACATTCGTCTTCGGGTAAAGCTCACTGCATTTCTTCGCCACCTCCAGACCGCTCATGCCCGGCATTTCCACATCGAGGAACAGAACGTCCACCGCTTCCCTTCCGAGGATTTCCAGTGCGTCCCGTCCGTTCCTTGCGGTGAAGATCTTTGCCTCTTCTCCCAGAATCTCCCGGATCCGTTTTCCGAGGATCTCCACGGCACTGATTTCATCATCCACAATCAACACGTTCATCCTGCATTGCCCTCCCCTGTACTGTGTTCTTCTTTTTTCGGAATGCGGATGATGACACTCGTCCCCTCTCCGCTTACACTGTCAATGCTGATGCTGCCGGACACCATCCGTTTCAGCCTCGCCTCCACATTCACGAGGCCGTAATGTCCGCCGCCGGGAGGCCTTACACCGTCCTCCTCCGCCTGCCTGTTTTGGAAACCCACGCCGTCATCCTGTATCACGACCTCATAGGCACGGTCCGTTTCCCGCGTGGAAAGACGCAGCGTCCCGCCGCCTTCCTTTGCCCGGAGCCCGTGCCGCACCGCGTTTTCCACCATGGGCTGCACCGTCAGCGCGGGAAGAAAAAAATCCGTCACCGGTGTATCGATCTCCATCTGCAGTTCGTCGCGGAAGCGGAGTTTTTCGATGGACAGATAAAACTTCGCGTGCTCCAGTTCTTCCGTAAAGGGCACAGGCGCACTCTTTTCCAGTGCCTCGTAGTTCATGCGCAGATAGCCGGAAAAATCATAGATGGCCTGAATCGTGGCCTGCGGATCTTCATCCACCAGATTGCAGATCGCGTTTAAGGCGTTGCGAATGAAGTGCGGCCGGATCTGCGAGGCCAGAAGATGCAGCTCCATGCCGGTGCGCTGTTCCTCCACCACCACATAGCGGATGAGCAGCATATAAATCACGGTGATGCTGACGGACATCAGCGCGAGAAAGGGCAGCTCCTGCCGGTCCGGATGCAGGGAAATCGCGTAGACCTGCACCAGCGAAATCACGGTCATGATTGTGACGGTGGCCTTGACCTGCGGGCGCACCCGGTCCCTGACCAGCAGGTATTCCCTGGCAAAGGGCGCCATCAGAAACACTGCGGCCGGAAAGAGAACGAGGGTCACGATCAGCAGCACGACAATGGTGGTGGCGTCGTAGGTGACTTCTGTGGTATGCCAGGCCAGCAACAGTCTTGTCAGCGCGTACAGCATGACGGCCCAGTAAAAGGACAAAAGCACGATGACGCGGTTCGGTCCTTTATGCACCTGCATGACGCGTCCCGTGGCCGCCATCAGCAGAATGAATTCCGCAACGAGGCAGGCATAGGTGATGAGATCCGGATTGCTGCGCGGATTGCGCTCCGTGATCATCAGCTTGACGGCGGAAGTCAGCAGAATCTCCATGCAAAAAGCCAGGCAAAACCAGCCGACCGTTTTCCGTTTTGCAAAGCGGTACCGTTCCTCCGGTACGCAGCGGAAGTACAACAGCATGGCGGGAATGAATTGGATGGCGTGTCCGGTCACGTCGGACACATAGCGGGTCATATCCATGGGTATTACGGTTTTGTTTCTGTCAGGTTTTTGCACTATCATACCACACCCCGCCGCCCCCGCGCCAATCATTTCACATTGGAACGCTTTTGGAACGGAACGCTTTTGGAACAGGGGCATTGCTATACTTTATCCGTATGTTGTTTGTTTCCGCAAACCCTTTTATTCTTCCACAGGAGGAGACAGTTATGGCTGCTAAGGAAAAGACAAAAAATGCTGCGCCCGCAGGCGGCTTCGGCATCAACGCGGAGCGCCTCAAACAGATGAAGGTGGAGAGAAAATTCTCCTACTGCTTCAACCGGATGCTGGTGATGATGCTCATCGCGTCCCTCGCGCTGATCTTCACGGTGCTCTACTGCGTCATCCAGTACCGCACCATGTACAACCTGTATTACGAGACCGCGTCGGAAGTCGCGGACGCCAGAGGCGGCATGCAGTCGCTGGCAAAGAATGTCTGTTATGTCATCGCCGCGGAACAGGAAGGTGTTGCCCTGGCAAGACTGGAAGCGGCAAACAAGGATTCCGAACAGCTTGCCACGGCCATTGCCAATCTGGAGGAAATGTATCCGGACAGCGAATACATCGAAAAGCTGGACGAAACCTACACCTCCATGGTCAGCGACGCGCAGCACTGGATCTCCATGGTGCAGGCGGGCGCGGACAAGCATGACCTCTATGTGGAATTTGAAAACGTGATCGTGCCGGAGCTGACAAAGCTCAAGGATGACATCCTTGCGGTGGAGGCGGTCTCCCATGACAACGCGGAAAGCGCTTATACCCTCGCGCTTGTCATCGCGCTGGTGTTTTCCGCCATCGCCATCGTGCTGGTCGTTCTGCTCTTTATCACGGTCAATGACAGCAAGAAGAAGCTGACCCACTGCATTGTCACGCCGGTCATGGAGGTGGCGGGCGCCGCACAGGAAATGTCCAAGGGCAATCTGAATCTGCACATTGCCTACGAATCGGAGGATGAACTGGGTGATCTTGCGAACAGCGTGCGCACCTCCACCGGCGTGCTGCACGGCATCGTGGAAGACTTAACGGGTGTCATGCAGCGCTTAGGCACCGGTGATCTCATCCACGGTTCCCAAAATCCCGAAGGCTACATCGGCGATTTCCATCCCGTCGCCGCAGAGCTGCGTAAATTCCGCACGGGTCTTGCGGACACGATGGGCGAGATCCGCAACGCCTCCGGTCAGGTGTCCTCCGGTGCCACGAACATGAGCCAGGGCGCGCAGGACCTCGCGGAAGGCGCAACGGATCAGTCCGCGGCGGTACAGGAGCTGACGGCCAGCGTGCAGACCGTCGTGGAACAGACGAAGGTGCTTTCGGAATCCGTCGAGAACGGTGCGCGTGTGGCGCACGCCGTCAAGAAATCCACGGACGAAGGCGCGGAACACATGGAGCATGTGGTGCAGGCCATGGCGAAGATCACGGAAGCCTCTTCCCAGATCGCCGAGATTTCCAACACCATCGCGGACATCGCCTCCCAGACAAACCTCCTGTCCTTAAACGCTTCCATCGAGGCGGCAAGGGCGGGACAGTCCGGCAAGGGCTTTGCGGTTGTGGCGGATGAAATCCGGAAGCTTGCGGGACAGTCTGCCGAAGCGGCCAGCCATACAAAAGAACTCATTGACATGACGATCGAGAACGTCAACGAAGGCAACACGGTGGTGGAAGAAACAAACCAGGCCCTGCAGAAGGTCATGGAAGGCATCAACGAGATTCAGGATGTCATGACACAGAACTCCGAAGTGGCACAGCAGCAGGCGGAGGCCATGCAGGAAATCGACAAGGGCATCGAGCAGATTTCGCAGGTGGTGCAGAGTAACGCCGCAAGCGCCGAAGAATCCAGCGCGATTTCGCAGGAGCTGTCTTCGCAGTCCTCCAACCTGAACGAGCTGGTGGCACAGTTCGTCATTGAGTAATACCTGACGGACACTTTACTTACGCAATTCTCCTATACGCCATACATGGTTCAGAGTGACCTCCTCTGAACAACTCCCAAAAAGTCCGGACCATTCTGGTCCGGACTTTTTCGTGCGTTCATTCTGTCGTCTATGAATCGATGCCGCTCAGATGCAGCCGCTCGCTGCGGATGCGTGAGGCCGGCGCCGTTTTCCTGCCCTTCTCCTGCTTTGCGCGGTAAAGCGCGGTGTCGGCGCAGGAAAAATAATCCGTGATGCGGCTCTTTTTATGCGGCACGGCATTGCAGATCCCGATGGACACGGGCGTTCCGCAGTGCTTTGCGACCTCACGGCAGGCCGCACGGATTTCCTCCGTGCGCATGCCCTCGAAGAGCATCACAAACTCGTCACCGCCGAAGCGCGCACAGAGCACCCGACGGTCACTCTGGATCTGCTTCAGCGCCTTTCCGACACGCTTCAGGCAGTTGTCTCCCGCCGCGTGGCCGTAGGAGTCATTGATCTGCTTCAGGTCATCGAGATCCAGGATGGCAATGCCAAAGGGCGTCTTCGCCGGATACGCGCGTTCAAACACGCGCTCCGCTTCTTCATCCAGGGACCTCCGGTTGCGCAGCCCCGTCAGCGCGTCCCTTTCGGACTCTTCCAGAAAGGCCTCGCGCTCCTCCCGGATCCGCAGCTGTTCCCTGCGCAGATCATGGAACAGGCTGATCAGATCGTTCGCAAAGCGGTTCGCATCTTTCTGTTCCTCCTGCAGGCGGAGGTAAATCTCGTCCTGCTCGCGGTAACAGGCGTTCAGCTTTTTGGTATTGCCGACCGCGTGATAATAATCCGCCTTCAGATTCACCAGCGTATATCTCGCGTTCAGCGAACTCTCCGCCGGCGGATGCGCGTCCGTCAGACGGAAGATTTTTTGCAGTTCATCGTATTCTTCGTGCTCCAGCAGTTCTTCGCAGAGAATCCGGATGTTCTCCGAATGCCCCTCCATCTGCGCGGCGGAAGGGGTCAGCGCACAGAACGCGAAAATGCACTTGCGCATTTCGCTTTGCTGCCCGTTGCGCAATGCGCAGCGCGCCCGGAACAGATGCAGTTCAAACCAGGACGCCGTAGTGACGTGGTCCTGATGGCGCGTGGCAAATTCGACGGCGTCATCGCGGCAGGCGGTGGCCTTCTCCGGTTTCTTCATTGCCAGATACGCCGCGCCCTCGTTCAGCATGGTCCCCAGCATATTGCTGTAATAATGCGGATGCTCCGGGAACTTCTGCAGCTCGTTCAGCGCCCGTTCGGAATAAAAACAGGAAGCCTCATAGGAACGCAGCTCCAGCAGAATAGAGCCGATGCTCTCGTCCAGAATGGCGGCGGAAAGGCGTTCCCCCTGGCGCAGGGCCATATTTCTTGCGACCAGGAAATAATCGTAGGCGATATCATACATGCCGCGGTTCATGGCATCGATCGCGACCAGATAAAAGACATGGAACAGTTCCTTCTCGTCCCGCGCCGAAACGAGAAACTTCGCGGACTTCCGGATGTGCCGGAGAAAGGCGGGATAATCATTTTCAATAAAGCAGTACGCAAAGGCAAGGGAGTGATGCACATAGCCGAGCAGCACCTCATCCCCCGTCTTTTCCGCCTGCGTCAGCATTTTCCGCAGCACGGCAACGGCCCGCGGATCCAGCATCCGCTTGTACTCTTCATGCTCCTTCGCGAGCTTCTGCAGTTGTATGTCGTTTTTTTTAAAGTCCATGTACTATCCGCGCTTTTTCTTGTTCCGGTACATGCTGGCGTCCGCCCCGGACAACGCGTCCCACACCTTGACGCCGGATTCCGCCCGGACGACCTCAAAGCCGTGTGACACACTGACCGGCATGTTCTCTTTGATCTCCTGCTCCAGGCGGAGAATCGCTTCTCGTTCCATGTCCCCGTACAGCAGCACGAACTCGTCTCCGCCGTAACGGAAGCAGGGAATTCCGTACTGCTCCCCGAAGCTGCGCAAGGCGTCCGCCACCGCCACAAGGCATTCGTCCCCCGCCAGGTGGCCGAAGCGGTCATTATACTCCTTGAAGGAATCAATGTCCACAATGCCGACGCCGAACAGACCCTTCTTCTCCTTTGCCTTCCGGAAGCTTTCCTCCAGCGTCCGGTTCAGCGCGAAGCGGTTCGGCAGTCCCGTCAGCGCGTCCGCTTCCGCCTGCGCCTGCAGCTTTTTGTTCTCCTGCCGGACCAGCTCCTGCTCTCTTGCGAGTCCCACCACGGCATCCATGAGCTTCACGGATTCGGCGTAAAGGCGCCTGCGCTCCGTCTCGATCAGCTTTGTCTGCACACGGCGCGTCTCATAGCATTCCTTCAGTTTCCGGTACTGCCGGCGGGACTTGTAATAACCGATCTTCAGCTGCAGGAAGCGCACCCTGATATAAGCGGAGGTGTAGATCTGCTGATTCTGCTCCAGGGATTGGATCAGGCGCATGGCACCCTCTTCTTCCCCGCAGGCGATCAGTTCCGTGCAGAAACGGTACACGTCATTCATCAGATCCGAAAACTGCGGCTGAAGGAAAACCGTTTCAACGGCCTCATTCAGGAGCGCCCGCTTCCGTTTCCCGTCTCCCGTCGCGAGGGCACACTGTATCCGCAGCATCTGCATCCATGCGCCCGTTCCCTCCCGCACCTTCTTAGGCACGGTCTCCATCAGCTTTTCCGCACGTTTCATCACCTGTTCCGATTTTTTGATCTCTCCGGCGGAAAGGTTGTACAGACCGAGGTTGAGGGTCCAGATCATCAGGTATTCATGATAGGAGGGATGATCCCTGTGTTTTTTGAGCATGAGAATGCAACGCCGCATACAGGCTGCCGCTTTTTTGAACTCCCCCATTTCCGCAAGCAGATCACCGAGATTGGCGTGGACGATCACCTGCTCGATGGCGTCCTTCTCCTCTTCCGCGAAGGATGCGGCCAGAAGGTAATAATTATAGGCAACATCCAGAATCCCGTACCGCTGCGCGTTGACCGCGAACAGGTTATAGCAGCGGGACAAAAGACCGTGCTCCTCGCAGCGGATCAGATGACTGACCGCGCTCTGCACCTGTCCGTAGAACTTCTCCATGAAGCCGAAGTGATACGACGCGAGCGCCTGCAGATATAAAAAGCGTCCGTTTTTCGCGTAATCCGGTTCGGCGAGCAACTCTCTCCCGACTTCTTTTAACAGCAGCAGCGCGCGCTCGTCTTTGGAAAAGATCATGCGCTCCAGCTTTTTTATTTTTTCCTCAATGCACACCATACACTGGTTCTTTCAGAAAGACCGCTGTGATTCCTTTGTTAAGGATACCACAGCGGTCAGTTTGACGCAAACCGTATCATTTTTCAGGAAAAAACCGCCTTGCCCTCAGTCGTCGCAGCCTGACTTTTTCCGGTATAAGACGCCCGTCGTAGTACCCGCGGCAATCAGCAACAGCAGGTAATCCGCGATGTGCGTCCGCGCATCCGTCTGCGGCGGCGTCACCGGCGTCAACTGCACATTCTCCGGCAGAGGCTCGGGCTCCGGCGCCGGCGGCGTCTGCACCACAGGAGCCGGGGTAGGCGTAGGATCCGGCTGCGGCGTGGGATCCGGCGTCGGCGTAGGTGTCGGATCGGGGGATGACACCACTCTCCAGACGCCGACAAAATGCACATCATCGCCGTTCACTGTCGCGGTGACAGCTTCCCACCTGACAAATTCGTATGTGACGCCGTTCACCGTCACGTACAGATCGTCCGGGGGCATGGAAGATTCCGGATCTGCGGCGGTCACCGTTTCTCCGTCGAAATACTGGTATTGCCGTTTCGGCAGCGTGGCATCCAGTGCCGCCTGCACCTCCGCGGAAATCGTGCTTCCGTCTTCCATCTTGTAAGCATAGTGTTCCGTATACGTAGGAGTACCTATCGGGGCCCTGACCCAAACACCCAGAAACGCCACATTCGCACCGTTGACCGTGGCGGGGTTTTTGTCCCAGCTGCGGAAGAGGTAATCGTACGTACCATCGGACACCTTCGTGACATTCCCCTTGGGCTGTGCCGGATAGACCTTCTCGCCGTTCGCGTACCATAAGGCCCGGTCCGGTTTGGTATCTGTCACCTGAGTCGGCGCGGATGCGGTAATATCTGTGCCGTCCACATCAAACACCTGGTAGGCGTATGTTTCCGTATAGGCGGGCGTTTTTTTCCAGTAACCGGTAAAATGAATGTCCTTCGCAATCGTTTTGCGCGGCGCTGCACCGCCGGCATCGGTGGAATAATACTCAGCTGTTCCGTTATTGTACCTCTTGTAGGTATATGACGGACTGTAATCATCCTCATAACGGAGGAATGTGTATTTGTAATTCTGGCCGCCTTCAGTCAAAACCTTGGAAAGCGCCTTCGGCGCAGCCGGCGCGATCTGTTCGTTGACCCAGAAGCGCTTCTCCTGCCCGGGCGTCGCACGGTCGGGCAAAAGATTTAATCTGATTTCATCCGGAAGCATCGACCCGTCTTCCATCTTGAATTCGTAGGTCTCTTTATACTTTTTCTGCCACACGACGTGGATGCCATGATCCTGCTGAATGTTCTGGAAGATGAATGTGTAGTTCAGCGGTTCCCCTGTAACGGGATCGGTTTGAACATCAACGGTATAACTCAGTGTTTCTGTTTGGCTATTACCGCTTGAGTCCTTGTTCTAACCGGGTTTTTCTTTGCGTTCTTTCGACCACCCGCTGGGTAGTACTTCGTCGCTCTTGCCTTCATAATTATAAATGATGGTGCCGTCTGATTCTGTTAAGCTCTTCAGCACATATCCTTCAGCAGCATTCGGAATCATGGAATAAGTGACCGTCTTGCCACCGGAAACCGTGAGGGTGGTGGGACCTAAGCGTTTTTCTCCCTCTCCAAGAGTAAACGGTGTTCCATTCTTATTTCCCCAATTTGTCGTGTAGATATTTCCGCCTTTGTCAGGCTCTTTTGCGCCGATGGTATCGGTGGAGGATTTCAGGTTATACCACACACCGGTGGTCTTACCGCCTGCGTTACCGGCAAGCAGATAGGTTTCGACGGATACATTTTCTCCATTATCGTTTTTCCCTGCACCCGAACTCCAAACTGTGACATTGGCCCCCTTCGTATTGTCAATTGCCGCAAGAAAACCGCTGTAAATCGAGTTTTGCTCGTCTTTTACCTTTTGGTTATCTTTTTGTGGTTCTAATCGATACCATTCTTGATTACTATCATCGGTTTTAATAATTGACTTGTAGCCTGGCAGGGTTGAATCTTTCGGATTTTGGGCGTTGGATTTGCCATTTGTATCCTTCTCTTTGTCTGCATCACCTCCCGGAATAAATAGTTTGTATGATTCCCCCGCAACAATTCCGTCGCTCTTAATCTGTATTTGTTCTGAATAATTCCGGTTATTGGTGGCATCATGTAAATTTATAAAAGATGTTCCCTCACGGCTCACATCAATATCTGCTGCTTTGAAATAAAATACACCGTCTACCACGTCCGTACCGTCCAGCACCTGCACTTTGGCATCCACTTTAATGCCGTATCGCTGGTTATTTCCGGTTGTTCCGGCATTCGCATGTGTTCGCACATCGTTACCGCTGCAGATTAGGAAGCGATTCAATTCTTTGTATTTATCACCATATTTTGGATTATTTGCTGTTCCATTATCTATGTCGTTCTGCAATACAATATGCAGGTTGGAATAGGTGATGACGACATCCATCTTTTTGTTGTTTTGTTCCGCTGCCCCCTTGAAGGTATAGCGCACGATGCCACCATCAAAAACATTGTCCTGTTGAATCAATAAACCACGATTGTTTACCGTGTCGGCTTGAACAGCGGCCTTTTGATCAAACATCAGATAGTTATATCCGCCATCGCCAGTACCGAGAAAGCCATTATCCGTGCTGGTCTTATTGTAATCAATCTTCAGAAATTTTTGTAAGTTTTGCGAATTATTTGCAGAATGCCAAAGCTCTTCCACCTTCAGCACTTCATTTTCCCATACGGTGGGACTCGTTTGTTTCATATAGGCTGGATCATTCGGATCGGTGCTACCCTGTTTGGTTGCCACTCTGTGAACCTTACTCTCATCAATAAAAATCGTGGCAATCGGCGCATCAAGGGCGAATGTGGTGTTATTGATCCCCTGGTAAACACCGGGAGCAGATTGTGCATCTACAATTGTGGCCTGATCATAGTCTGTATGACCCGACGTTTTATAACCCGCACTATTCCACTTTATGTACTGATACTGACCCTTAAGACCCTCAGCATTGGTATTCCAAGCCCCAGTAACTGCTGCCTGCGCCTCAATCCGCCCAAAAGAAAACACCGTCGAGCAAAGCAGCAGTGCCGATAACAACTGAGACATTCTTCTTTTTGCTGTTTTCATAACAAATTCCCCTTTGTGACAACACAGAAACCGGCATAGCGAAGCCATGCCGTTTCCCGAATGGATACCCATACGGCGACTATTTTAACATAAGAAGGCAAGTTGGTCAAAAATCTAACAATTTGTGACTTGACAAAAAAAACGGGGGCGGGAGATCCCCCCGCTTATGGGGAAAACTTCCCGCCTCCCTGCACCAACGCTGTGATGATACACTACTACGAAAATCTCTCCATGATTTACGTCATTATTTGCAAATCTTGCAATACATCCTGCATCAGTTTGAAGTGATTGTCGTGTGTCCAGACTGTTATCCGATTCTTGATCGCGACTGTCGCTATGATCACATCCGCAAGCGGAACTGTCACGCCATGCGTCCGCAACCGATACATGTTCTCTCCAAGGAATTGCCAATCGGCCTTCTCGAGGTCAGCTTCCTCAAATGCGTCCAGCATTGCGCTCATACTCTTCAGATGCTTGTCTGATACCGCTCCATGCAACAGCTCTGCTCTGACCGCGCCGCAAACAACAATTTCTTCTTCCGAAAACATCTTTTCGAGTTCTTCGGCTGATCCGTCCCGCTCTTCCCAATACTTTATAAAGACATTTGTGTCCGGCAGAACTCTCAAATCATGCTCCTCTCACGCATGCTTGCGATTGCCTCTGAATCAATGCGCATATTCCCCCTGGAACGCAGGAACAAGGCTTTTTTTTCTTCTTTTGACATCAACTCCAGACATTCCACATCAATCGTATCAACAATATCAGATGTCATGGGCATTTCATCCGTTTCCTTTTTACCCTTGTCAAAATCTGATACCGTCATGAACTGCATCCTGTCTGCCATATCCAAAAACAGCCGGATCGCATTGTCAGACATCCGGTCAATTCTCCGATATGCTTCCTGCTGAAGTGTCATTTGCGCCTCCTGCGACATTACTAAAACAACATGCCTTTGTGTCGAATGAAGATAAAATATGATTTTGACTTGCCGTCGGGTGCCTCCCTGCACCAACGCTGTGATTATACACTACTGCGGAAAATCCTTCAAGTTTGCGCCCCCGCCGGTCTCGGTACGGGAAAGCTGATCGAAAGGAAGCGGCGTTATGCCGTATTACTCCGCAATCGCTCTGACGCGTTCCAATGCGGCCTCCCTGCTCAGCGAAGGATTCTCCTGCATAAAGAAGGCTGTGAATTTTTGGATCATGTCTTCTCTTCCTTCTGCTCTTCCTTCTGCTCTTCCTTCTGCTCTTCCTTCTGCTATTCCTTTTTCTCTTCCCATTTCAATGGCTTCTTCCCTGAGGTATGCCATCACTTCGGCTTCGTTGTATTCTGTTAAGAAATCCATCTTCACCTCCGCCCTGTTTCCGGTCAGGTATTCCCTGATCTCAAATCCCTTCGGCATGTCGTTTAAGGCATTGTCGATCGCCGTCTCCAGATCCGCTGTTTTACTGAGCGTGCGGACCTTTTCAACAAACCAGGCGTATTCCGAAAGCGGTTTACACGCTTCCATCAGCGCTCGGTTGTGATCGTAGTTGATATTGAGCATCCGTACCCGGACCGTTACATCCGCCTCTCCCCGGTCCATACCGTCCGGGAATGCGTCGTACAGATGCAGCATCGTTTCGTCCGGGGCGCGCCGGCCCCGCCCTTGCACTAATACTTGATTTCAGTAGCGATGGCGTCATTCACCTGGGAAACAAAGGACTGCGCGTCCACCACGCTGCCCACGGCGAAGCCGTAGTGGCAGGGGATGGCGGTCTTCGGTTTGATCTCATTGACCAGCGCCGCGGCTTCTTCCGCCGTCATCGTGTATTTGCCGCCGACGGGCACAATCGCGATGTCACACTTCACCGCCTTGGCGTCCTCCGTCACATCGGTATCTCCCGTGACGTAGATGCGCTCACCGTTCACGGTGACAACATAGCCCAGCCAGTTATTTTCCTTCGGATGAAACTCCTTGCCGATGTTATAGGCGCGCACCGCTTCGACAGGAAAGCCGTTGAGCTTCAGCGCATCGCCCGGGCGCAGCGGCACGATGTCATTATGCTCCACCACGGTCTTTTGCTGAATCTCGTCCCGCATCTCCAGCGGACAGACGATGTAGGTTTCGTTATTGCCCTTGAACAGCTTATTGACGCACTCCGGGTCAAAATGATCGGAATGATTATGGGTCAGGAAAATCAGATCGGCGTCATGTGCCTCGTCCTCGATCTGAATCGGGTCGAAGTAAATCACCTGGCGCTTTGCTTCGATGCGGATACTGGACTGTACGTTGATTGTGATGTGATCGGTCATGGCGGACTCCTTTCGCTTCGAAAACTGGTCTTGTGACATGAGTGTATCACAAAAGACGGCGGCGGTCTGTGGCATACGCAACGCGAAAGGCTCCGCGGCGTCTTTCTCCGCGAAGCCTTCCGTCTGCCGGCAACCGGACTTGAACCGGTACGGGCTTGCGCCCGAGGGATTTTAAGTCCCTTGCGTCTGCCAATTCCGCCATGCCGGCGTGGACCCTCAGGGACTCGAACCCGGGACCGATCGGTTATGAGCCGACTGCTCTAACCAACTGAGCTAAGGGTCCGCTGGGCTTAAGTGGACTCGAACCACCGACCTCACGCTTATCAGGCGTGCGCTCTAACCGGCTGAGCTATAAGCCCGCGTGTGAATGAGTAAGTGCGACCGGACATCCGTTGCCGACGCGCAAGCTCGCTTGCAGCGGCGGGAGCGAGTGGCCGGGCATAAGCGGCGAAGCCGCGGGGATGACGGAGCGAAGCTCCGGCATACCGGGCACTTACGGAGTGTATCTGCTCCATGCGGCGAAGCCGCGGGGATGACGGAGCGAAGCTCCGGCATACCGCGCACTTACGAGTAACTCACCTATTCTACGCTATTCCACGCTTTTTTTCAACCCTGCCGGGCAACCCCGATCTTCTCCCCCGTCCGCACGCGAATCTCCTGCCCGCGGGAAACCGCCTCGCGGAAGTCCGCGTTCAGCCGCAGCACGTCCTTTTCAAACAGCAGCACGATCGTGGAACCGCAAAGATCAAAGTGCCCTTTCTCTTCGCCGCGGGCATGACGGCCCTCGTCGAAATGATTGACAATCCCGCCCACCGCGAAGGCACCGACCTCCATCTGGATGACACGGCCGAAATGCTCCGTCTCCAGAAGGCTCACGCTCCGCCGGTTGACGGCAAAGACCGGATACGCGCGAAGCGCTTCCGGCTGCACGCTGTACAATTCGCCTTCGATATAGGAATGCGCGTGCTGCACACAGTCGTCGAAGTAATGATAATGATGATAATCCGCAGTCGTCAGGCGCAGCACCAGCGCGCAGCCGCCCTCAAAGGACGCAACGGCGGAAGCTGTCCTGTCCGCGTCCCTGCGGACACGCGGCACACGGGAGCCTTTCGCGAAATCCGTGTGGTGCGTCAGCAGCTCCTCCAGCGTATACCGCCTGCCCTTGATCCGGAGCGTCCCGTCCTTCCGGATGCGGTACGCGGAAAGCAGTCCGTCGCAGGGGCTGACCAGATGCGTCTCCTCCGCGTCAAACACAAGCTCCTTTTTATGTCGCAAAAAGAAATCGCGCCAGCTTTTGAACGTCTCTTCCGCGAACAGGGAGCGGTCCATCCGCCGCCGACGGATCATCGACGGAATCATCAGCCGGGAAATCCCCGAACGCAGAAAGAGCACCGTCAGTTTGTCCGCGCGCAAAAACCGCATCAGACGAAGCAGCAGATGTCCCGTACGGGTACGGTATAAAAATGTCACCACGGCCTTCCCCTTCCTGTCTCAATCCGGACGGTTTTCATCCTCGTTCTCATCCTCTGCCGGCGCAGTGTTGTTTTTTTCCGCCAGCCGTTTTTTCCTCGCGTACTCCCTGGCCATCCTCCTGGACTCCGCCGCCTGCGATTTGAAGAAATGCAGCTTCTTCACCTTGAAGGGCGAAATGAACAGAATGGCGATAAAGAGCAAAAGCCCCGGCCAGACAAAGCGCATCCGCACATTGGTCCACCGCGCGAGTCCGTAGGTGATGGGAATGATGATCGCGGACATCGTGACCGGCAGTCCGTAATAGTACTCCCGCTGTCCTTCCTCGGTGTCCTGGCGTTCCTCCTCGCTGACGTTGAAATACGCGAGGCGGATCAGGGCACAAAGCAGATAAATGCCGGAGCTGGTGGACGTGATCTTGTCGAAGGGAATTTCCCGCAGCGCAATCACCACCGGCAACACGCCGAAGCTGATCAGATCCGAGAGAGAATCAATCTGAATCCCGAAGCGTTTTTCCTGCTTGGTGCGCTCCCTTGTGTTGGCCACCGCGCCGTCAAACATATCACAGAGCCCCGCCACCAGCAGGCAGATGACACCGAGGGTGCTCCGCCCGTCGATGGTCCAGGAAATCCCGGCAAAGGCAACCACCATCCCCACATAGGTCAGTATGACCGTATAGTTATAAATCCCTATCATTCTGTTCCTCCGCAGGCATGGACGCCTGTTTGACTTCTTCCATTGCTTCCTCCGCCGTCTCCGCGCCGTGTCTGCGCAGCAGGAGATAACCGATCATCGCGATTACCGCGCAGAGGATCGCACAGGTGTAAAAGGACAGCGCGCGGGAAATGATGCCCAGCTGAAACGCGTATTCCCGCGGAAACATGCCGGCAAAACCGTCCAGCATCAGATAATCCGCCAGCCCCATGCCGCCGGGAATCGGCACCACGTTGGAACCCACCTGCGCAAAGGCCTGCACCGCCCAAAGCGACAGGCTCCTGGCCTCATGGCCGCGCAGCGCGTAGAACACCATCAGGGACACGGTGATCTGCGACGCCCGCTGCAGAAGGTTGCAAAAAAACGCGCTCCAGATCACGCTCTTCTTTCCCGCCAGCAGATCCGCGCACTTTTGGTAATCCCCCACCATCTTATCCAGCCTGGCCTGCCATTTTTCCGGATGATGCATGAGATGGATTTTGGTCAAAAACGCGATCAGGCGATGCCCCATGTTTTTCAAAATGCTGCCCCTGCGCAACAATCCGTACAGCAGCACCGTCAGCACCATGAGCACAATCAGGGAGCCGATTATCAGAATCTTGGAAAACAGACTGAAGTGCATGAACACGCGGGCGCGAACAATCAGGCAGAAGATGCCGATCACCACGATGGCGGAGGTGTAAAGCACCAGATTGGCGATCAGGATCACCGTGACCACGGCGCCCGGGATTTTGTCCATGACCATCAGCACCGCCGTCGCCGGCTGTCCGCCGGAAGCGGAGGGCGTGATCGCCGAAAAATACACGTCCCCGGCACTGTACAGAATGTTCTTGATGAGCGGCCGCCGGTACCCCGCGCCGGCCAGCAGAAACTTCAGGGACATGGCCTCAAAGACGATATAGCCGAGCATGCAGAGCACCGCCATCGCCATCCAGAGGGGCGAGGCGTTCCTCAGCAGCTCCATGGTCTCTTCGAACGTGACGCCGCCGCTGTTGGCGCGCACGGCAATTATGGACATGATCGCGATCACGACCGCAATCACCGTCCAGAGAATCCGCTTGTCCTTGCTCATGCTATCTACTCTACAATAAACGATGCACGCGGTCAACCGCCCCGGGCCACCCTTTATCCGTCATCTCTTTCGGATATGGAAACCGGTACGGAAATACCTGCTTTTTCGTAAAACTCGGCGATGCGCCGCAAATATTCCTCCGGCTTCTTGTTCTTGGTGATGGAAAGATTATTGATGACACTCTCATACTGATCCTTTTGAACGATTCTGATATTCCAGTCTTTATTCAGCATCGGATACCTGGAATACCTTCTTTCCATTTCCAGGCCGATATACGTAATGTCCCTGACGGGAACCGCCTCAAAGCAGGACCCCGCGCGAATGAGGATGGCCTTTTTGGTCAGCAGCGCGCATTCAATCATCGGGGCATCCTTATTTATTTCGTTTTTTAATGTCGGATCCATTGACCGGCCTTTTCGTCACGAAACGAAGATCCTAAAACCCTTCGCCGGAAGCATACAACGCGCCGGCCACGTCCAGGAGATCAAATCCCTCGGCCTTTGCTCCCACCGCGCTCAGAGAATACATCACTTTCTCGCTGTCGTTATACCATGTGGCAAGCTCGATGAAATCGCCGTCTTCCTCGCAGGTCTGATAGGTCGCATTGCAGTCGGACAACGGCACGCTTTCCTCGCTGCTCCACTCGTAATACATCCCGGCGATATCTTCTTCACTGTCCGACTTCTTCATCCGGTACGTGCAGCTGCGTCCCATGTAATCAAAGTCAATCTCACCCAATCCCTCATCTTCCATAAACAGGCATTGGACGTTTTCTGCACCCTCCGGAAGCGTCACGCTTGTCCCGATGCGTTCTTCGATCTCCTGCAGGGAAAGCTCTGACCACGGATTTGCGATTCCCACCTGCACCTCCGCAGCGGATGCTTCCACCGCGGCGCTTGCCGCCTGATTTGCCTCTTCCTTCTTTGTCTCTTCCGCCTTCCCGCACCCGGCCATAACCGCCGTGGACAGAAGCACCGCCAATGTGATTTTCGCGGTTTTCTTCATTCCTGAATCCTCCTTTCAAACTGTTCCGGATATTCCATACATTCTCCCAAGGCTTCCACTATTATATCAGACACGCAGGGAATGGTCATGCGCTTATCGCGCTGAAGAATCGTTGCAAACTTTTTCGCTTTCGCTTACCCGTGAATATACATCCTCGACATCTGCTGTTTTCCGTCCCCCTGTACCATGCAGAGAAACTCCCGGCCAACCCCGGTTTCCATGATCATTGCCACTTCAAAGTCATTCATATTCGCCCCATATAACATCCTTCCTCTTCATTCGTGATCTGTCTTGGTTCAGCCAGCCACTTCTTCAATAATCTCAACGGATGCACCATCGAAAGCGATGATATATTGCTCTCAACAGTCGCATTGAACCGAAGCACTCTGAACCCCATTTCTTTCCCCTTCTTAAGACAATCATTTTCGTTTTTATTTGTTCAGTTTACTTGGTCCCTCACTGATACTTCCGTTTTATTACTTCCAATATTTTTTTCGTCTAGTTTTTCAAACACGATATCGGAACCACAAACACTCCGTCTTCCCGCTTATAAGCAAAGGGTGCTACTCCGCATAAGACCATTAAAAATGCAGGTGTTTTCATCTTCCCGGTATCGATTTTATCTGCGAGTTTTTTGAGATTTTTTGCGCCCTCGTCTATAAGTTCATCTCCTCCAAGCTTCACTTCGACCAAACCATATCTTCCATTTCTTAAGTGAATAACAGCATCACATTCCAAACCTGTCTTATCTCTGTAATGATAAATACTGCCATCCAACGCATCCGCATATACTCTCAGATCCCGGATACACAGATTTTCAAATATCAATCCCATATATTCCAGATCATTCACCAGATCTTTCGGCCCGATTCCCAATGAAGCGGCTGCGATAGACGGATCAACAAAATACCTTGTGTCCGAAGTTCTGATTGCAGTCTTCGATCGCAGATTCGGATTCCAAGCCGGTGCGTCCTCAATCACAAAGATTCTCGTCAGGGCACTTAAATAAGAATACAGCGTTTCTTTATCGAACGTCTCAATATCATTGCTGATCACATCATTTCGGATCGTCTCCAGTGAAACCTGCGTTGCAACGTTTCTGGCATAGGATCTCATCAAACATTTTGTTCTTTCGGGATCTCTCTTTACGTCATCCACTCTGGAAATATCATCTTTTACAACAGCGTCATAATAATCTATCGCCTGCTTCAACGCAACTTTCTCTGTTTGGTTAAGCGCTGATGGCCATCCTCCCCGGCATATCAAATATGCAATATCGTCAATCGTATGATCATCCGTAGCAGATATGTCTTTTCCGTTAAACATATCCATCAAAGATACCTGTCCGTTAGAGTCTTTAGATTCGAATAACGACATCGGACGCATCCTCATACGGACAATTCTTCCTGTTCCCGTATGCATGCTCTCATTCAGTTTTACCGGCACTGATGAACCTGTAAGAATAAACTGACCAAATTCTGCCCGACTGTCCACCTCATACCGTACCGCATTCCAGATATTAGGGGCGATCTGCCATTCATCTATAAGATGAGGAACTTCTCCCTCAAGAAGGTTCGAAGGCTTTATTCGTGCCATTTGCTTATATTGTTCTGTTAAGTCCGGGCGGTCCATCTCAATGATACTTTTAGCAATGTGCTTTGCCGACGTCGTCTTTCCGCACCACTTCGCGCCTTCTATCAGCACCGCTCCTTTAGATTCCAGATGTTCTGTTAATACCACATCCGATACTCTTTGATAGTATTCTTTCATCAGAAACCCTTCTCCTTGCATGTTTGCCGAGTATTCAACCGAGTATTTGGCTGTTTTTCACCCGGTCTCTTGGCTTGCATTTATTCGAGTATTTGGCTATATTTTATCCGAGTATATGGACTTTTGTCAATCTGCAAATTGTACCAGTCAAGTAAAGCGAACACTGACGTCGTTAAAGAGCAAAGGGCTTATAGAAAGAAAAGGATCTGATAAAAGAGGATCTTGGATTCTAAAATAGTGTCTAAAGATTATGATAGGAGCTTCTATGGATAGCGATGAAGTAAATGACAGCAACAGGCATGCGCTTCCGCAAGACTGATACGCACAATAAAACCGCTCCCTGATGAAGATTGCTGCCTCATTCACAGCATATCCCCATCTGGGAGCGGTTTTCAATCGAACAGAACATCTTTAAGGAAAGTTTCACCTGTGGACAATTTGACCACAGAAAAAAAGTGAGGGCAGTGCGCCGCACATATCCAATGCAGGCCTGCCCTCTTTGTACTTCAAGTATACGCAGATTCACTTGGAAAAGTCAAGGATTATTTCGCCTTCTTCCCGGGCAAGGATATACATCCCCCATTTCCCGTCATCCTCAAAAAACATTTTCTATTAACTCTTCGTATGCTTTCATTGCATCTTCGTAACTGATCTCATCAGATATCAGTCCTCGCGTTGTTCGTTCATAATCTTCCCGGTAGAATTCTTCATCACGTAGCTCATGAGTCTTTGTGACAATATCAACGTCATTGCTGGCCGCAGGCGCTGTCTTGAGTCCCAATGATTGACGGACAATTCTCACTTCTTTTATCAGATCAAGAAACTCCTGATCAACCGTCACATGCGAGCGTAATTTATAAACATCATACAGGTGTCTGGAGCATCTCTTGGAACGCCCCAACATATAATAATCACAGATCGCAAACAACTTATCTGCCAGAGTTCGTTCCATTGCCTGCACCTGCATTGAGAACGGTATTAAACCGTATTTTGAAAGCAACGCAATGTCCGAATCTTTCAAACAATCATAGATAATATTCTCAATACTCTTCGCCACTGTCGGAAACGCGCATGTCATCAAGGCGGTTTCTAATACGACCATAGGCGCTATTGGTAAATCAGCATCGACTATCGATTTATACTCGATTTCATAGCGATTATAATCTTTATCACTCTCTGTCTTCTTCCAATTTCTTATTACGAGCCCAAGCTCTTCACAGGTTTTCTCAATCACCTCGTATTTCAACTTCTTGCGCCTTGCTTCTCCAATATGTGCATTAAAGGTGATATCAATATCCTCAGAAAAACGATTTATGACGTGATATGCCTTAGAAAGAGATGTTCCGCCTTTAAAAACAATATCACTGCTCCTTTCAGACAGCCCCTTTAGTACCATGGTGACATAATAATCTTTCTCCACAATAGCATTCGCAATTCCGGCTTGTGAAGAAACCGCCTCAATAATATCAGGAAAAGAAGAATCATTATGCAAGAACATGTTCCATCTCCAATTCATAGTAGTTTTTAAAAACAGTTAACGGAAAACGCCGGATATACTGATCCACGTCCTTTTTTTTAATGGAATGTGTATCAATATACTCCCGTATATGATCTTTCACATCATCATACTCCTCGTCCATGTAGTACTCCAAATGTTTCAACAACTCCAGCAGACGCAAAACATCCACATTTTGGTTCGTTACCTCAACGGTTGGCCTGCGGACAATAAAGGTCATCTTTCCGATCCTTACTTCCTTGACCTTTGCTGTCATAATATTACTTACAATCTCGGGCTTGCGAGGAACCTGTGTAGATACACCAAAATGATTTGCAAGCGTGTTTCCGCCATAATACCCATACGTCTTTCCACGACGCGCAATATACTTGTAGTGGGCTACCGTATCCGCAGCGGGAATAACCGGCATATTCAAAACAGACTTCTTTGGCAGATAGAATACGCCTTTATCATACTTGCAAAGATCTCCGGATTCGCAAAGCGTACGTAATTCCGCAGATAATGCCGGCTTTGACCTTCCCTCCGCCGGTATGTCTGCAAAGAATATTGGTTCATTCGGAGTATAATTCTCTTTCAAATATGCAAGCAGCATGATCAACCTCTTACAACAAAAATAACCCTAATGGTTACACTTATTATAATACGTTTGTCGCGAATGTCAAGCCGGAATCACATATTTGAATTCACCCCTTCCTCTTCGCCCGAAGCAGCGTGCTCCGGCTGATCCTGGTCTTGGCCGCGACCTGATTATAAGAATACCGGTCCAGCAAACTAAGCGCGTGTTCCATCTGCTCGCGGGAGTACTTGTTCGGACGCCCCTCCAGCAACTCATCGACCAGCTGTATGCCCTGTGACGCACTGCGCGCGATGCGGTCCACCTTCCACGTTCTGCCCTTGCGGGAGACCTCAAATGCCGCCCTGATTTCCGGCAGATACACGCTACACGGAAGTCCGATGCCGGGATCCGCGTTTCTGTGAACCACAAGTCCCGCCTGCGCCGCATAATAGACAACCGCCTCCTCCACCATGCGGGTCCTGAACGGCTTGTCATACTTCCATGCGTTCTCTAAGGCACGCCTTTTCTTTTCGCACACCGGACAGCGGCACCGACCCTTTACACGGGAGTTGATCACGGCGCGCCACTCGTGATGACAACAGTTGCATTTCCACCACACATTCTGCGTGGATTTCGGTTTCACTTTGTCCGGCGTAAGCGGCGCGTTCCGCATAGACCATTCCGCAGCGATCGCAGGGTGTTCCGTTTCCAGATCGTTGAATCCACTCAACAGTTTGTTGTCCCTGCAATACGGACATCCGTGCCCCTCTGCCCTGTCCGCGATACGCGTCTCCCACTCATGTCCGCACGTCCCATTCCACCAGACCTTTTTGTTGCTCTTTGGCGCCACGTCCGCAGGTGTCAGCGGCAGGTTCTTTCGGGACCACTCCTGCGCAAGTTCCGGATATACCGTCTCAAGCGTAGCCATCATACAAGTCCCCGTCATCGCCGTAAAGGTCGAACGCAACCTGCTGACTGATCGCGGCTTTGCTGATCACCGGTTCGCGGAACAGCGATCTCCGGATCGTCGCGTACCTGAAACGGATGGTTGCGGAACGGATGACCGGCTTCAAAAATCGGTGTAGGGATTATGATGAGCTTCTCAGAGATTGACGGCGTATTAGGCTGATCAGAGCATACCTCCTTAGATTTGATGCCTTACAACAGAGTATTCATCCCCGTCACGCCAGTAGGGGCAGTCCTTGCTTCCGCGCTCCAAAAGACGGGCATACTCGTCCTCGTCCATGCCGGCGTCGCAGACGTAATCGCCGTAATCTTCGTCGTAATTGTAGAAATGACATGTATCACACTTCATCGTCAAAATCCCTTAACCATTCTTCTTATAGTCGAATATATCCATATTGGCAATCTTTCCAATGCCGTCGTCTATCGCCTCATCATAAGAAACATCCTCATACAGCAGTCTCTTTGTTATGTTTTTATAATCAGGCTCGAAAAATCGGCTGCTTATGATTTCGCGCAGCATTTCGTGGATATTGTGTTCCGGCTGTGCGGACGGATTGTTTTTAGACAGCATCCGATCTTCCCTCACCTCATCAATAAGGGTGTCCAACTCCGCATTGATCCTTACTTTCGGGAAAAGTTTTGCAATGTCATATAAGTGTCTGGAGTCCCGGTCCTGCATGTCCTGTAATCTGTAATCGCAGATAGCAAAGACCTTATCAATGAAGGTGCGTTCCAGTGACTGTACCTGCATGTTTACAACCGCAGCTTCAAACGGGATCGGGAGCACTATCCCCCTTTTCTCGCAGAATCTCCCGACAAAACTATACACCGCATGCTTTTCCACCGGGTAAACCGCCTGATAGAAGCTTGTTTCAATGATGATCTCCAGCGGGATTTCGCTAAAAAGTGAATCATACTCGAAGACGTACTTATTGTAGCTATGCCTCGACTGGATATCCTCCGGGTTCGTAAGTACCAATCCCAGATCATCCGCAATCCCGATGATGGTACTCTTTGTTTTCTTCTTTTCCGACTCCGTAGGCTTACTGTTCATCGACAAATCGATATCCTCGGAAAACCTGTCTATCAGTTCGTATGACTTTGAAAGCGAAGTTCCGCCCTTAAACACAAACGGCAGCTCGCTTTTCGCCAGTTCCAGAAGAAACATAGACTGAATGGTGTCCTTTTCAATCATCTGCGTCGTTCTGTGCTCTTCGGCGGCAACCGTCTCTATGATCTCTTTCCATGCAGATCCATCCGTCTTATACCAGCTCACCCATCAGCCCCCCTTCGTAGATATTGCGATAAACCTTGTCCGGATAGAGGGGCAGGAGCTCCTTTACCAGAGAAAAATTCACCTTTGCGGCCTTTACATATTTCTTCAGCTTCGCCACAAGTTCCGTCCCGGAAACCTCGCTGTACTTATCGATAACAGACATCAGATCAAGAAATTGAAGAGACGACATGTTCTTTTCCGTAATTTCGGTTACCGGCTTATAAACGATGATTGTATTCCCATCCACATTTTGCTTCCTCTGCTTTGTGGTTGCCTCATTGCTGCACACCTCATAGCATGACGGATTCTGCGTCGTAAACCCATATTTGTTTGCCAGCTGCAGACCCGTCACATAGCCGCCGGCATTCAGGTATCTTTTCTCGATATAACGCTCCATCGACACCCGTCCCTTGGTTCCAAGAATGGTCAGATACGAAAGATAGTATACTCCATTATACAGACGCTCCAGCCTCCCATCATCAACAAGCTGCTTCATCTCCTGTCGGAGATAGTCCTTTGAGTTGCCCGGCAACTCACTGAAAAAGATCGGTTCGCCGTTCTTATAGTTTTCAACGATATAGTTGTAAACCATTTCATATACCTCACGTTTTTGAAATATTATATTTCTACTTTATAATACTATTATTCGAGGTGTTCGTCAAGAATACTTGCGTATTTGTCTACGATTATGTCGTTGATGAATCTTTTTGAACTCATCGGCAACGTGGAAAAAACAAGGCGACCGAGTTGCTATCCCGGTCGCCTGTAAAGCAGTTTTTTGAAAAAACAAGAAAATTGGTCGTAAGTTGGTCGTAAATTCCGGCATCGGTTGCCTTGAAACGTTGATTTTACGCCATTCTTTACGACAGCGTCTTGAGCGTCGGGAAAAGTATCACATCCCTGATCGTCGTCTGGCCCGTGAGCAGCATGACGAGACGGTCGATGCCGTAGCCGATGCCGCCGGTCGGGGGCATGCCGACCTCGAGCGCGTTCAGGAAATCCTCGTCGGTGGTGTTCGCTTCCTCGTCGCCGGCGGCCAGGAGCTTTTCCTGCTCCACAAAGCGCTCGCGCTGGTCGAGCGGGTCATTCAGCTCCGAGTACGCGTTGCACATCTCCTGCCCGAGGATAAAGAGCTCAAAGCGCTCCACAAAGCCTTCCTTGGTCGGATGCTTCTTCGTCAGCGGCGAAATCTCAATCGGATGGTCGATGACGAAGGTCGGCTGAATCAGACGCGCCTCGCAGAACTCGTCAAAGAAGAGGTGAATGATGTCGCCCTTCTTGTGGTGCGGCTCGTAGTGGACGTGATGCTCGTCCGCGATCTTCTTCGCGGCCTCCGTGTCCGGGACGGCGTCAAAATCCACGCCTGTCGCCTCCTGTATCAGCTCCAGCATCGTCTTACGGGCAAAGGGCTGTTCCATGTCGATGATGATGTAGCCGTTGCCTGACGCCCCCGCAGCAGCCCCTTCGACAGGCTCAGAGCCCGAAGAACCCGCAGCACCGCCCGAAGCCGCAGCGCCCTCAGCACCCGCAGCGCCGGCATCCGCCGCCCCTGCGGCACCCTCGTCATACAGCACCTCCATCCCCGCGGCCCGGATCATCTGCTCTTCCATGGAGCCCTGCGCCACATTGACGCGAATCCGCGCGCTGCCGGTAACCTCCTCCGCCACATGACGGTACATGCTCTCCGTCAGCTCCATCATGCCGTTGTAGTCCGTATAGGCCTGATACAGCTCCATGAGCGTGAATTCCGGGTTATGCTTCGTGTCGATGCCCTCGTTGCGGAACACGCGCCCGATCTCGTAGACGCGCTCCAGACCGCCCACAATGAGACGCTTCAGATAAAGCTCCAGAGAGATGCGAAGCTTCACGTCCTGGTCCAGGGCGTTGTAGTGGGTCAGGAAGGGCCGTGCCGCCGCGCCGCCGGCGTTCTCCACCAGCATCGGCGTCTCCACTTCCAAAAAATCGCGCCCGTCCAGGAAACGGCGGATCGAGGAAAGAATCTTTGACCGCATCACAAAGGTGCGGCGGCTGTCCTCGTTCATAATCAGATCCACATAGCGCTGGCGATAACGCGTATCCGTGTCCGTCAGGCCATGAAATTTTTCCGGCAGCGTCTGAAGGCTCTTGGACAGCAGCGTCAGCTCTTTGGCGTGGACGGAGATTTCCCCGGTCTTGGTGCGAAAAACCTTGCCCCGGATGCCGACGATATCGCCGATGTCCAGCTTTTTGAACGCGGCATAGGCTTCCTCGCCAAGATCATCCCGCGCGACGTAGGACTGAATCTGCCCCTGCACATCCTGCACCTGGCAAAACGACGCCTTTCCCATGACGCGCTTCGCCATCAGGCGTCCGGCCACGGAGACCTCTTTGTCCTCCAGCTCCGAAAAGGCATCTTTGATTTCCCGCGAATGATGCGTCTGCTCGTAGGTCGTGATGCGGAAGGGGTCCGCGCCCGCTTCCTGCAGCTCTTTGAGCTTATCGCGCTTTACCTGGCGCAGGCGCCCGACATCCTGCTCCTGCTGCCCGCCGTTGTTCTGATTCTGATGTCCTGTCTGCTTTTGCATATTTGCCTCCGTCCGTCTGAAAGAAGAACCGCCGGGAACGCGTTCCTCGCAATGCCCGGCGGTTGTTTTCTCCTCTGTGTATCACCTTCCGTCGGGCTTATTCAGCCCGCTTTGGCGCGTTCGATCTTCAAGACCTTGTACTTGAAGGTGCCGGCCTGTGTCTCCACCTGCACCACCTCGTTGCGCTTCGCGCCGATGAGCGCGCGCCCCACGGGAGAGTCATTGGAAATCTTGCCCTTGATGCTGTTTGCCTCGCTGGAGCCGACGATCTTATAGACGATCTCTTCCTTATTGGACACGTCCTGGATCTTGACCCTGCAGCCGATGCCGATGGTCTTGACATCCACCTCGCTCTCGTCGATGACTTCCGCGTTTTTCAGAAGCTTTTCCAGCTCCTCAATCCGCGCTTCCACGTCACGCTGCTCATCCTTCGCCGCGTCATATTCGGCGTTTTCGGAAAGATCCCCCTGGCTGACCGCTTCTTTGATCTTCTCCGCGATCTCCCGGCGGCGATTGACCCTTAAATCCTCCAGTTCATCCTCGTAGGCCTTCAGGCCCTCATACGTCAGAATGTTTTTCTTTTCCTCACCCATGCTTCCTACCTCCGGCAGTATACTTGCCGCGCGGACCAAAACAACATTGTCCTGCGAACGTGAAAAGTATTATACCTATTTTCATAGGGAGTGTCAACAGGAAAATGATAACAACATCCTGTATTGACTGTTTTGGTCGCATACTATGTCTTGAAAAAGATCGTTCGCCGTCACTACAGGCGGAAACCTCTCACTGATAGTGTCCCCAGTCACGCCAATGGATTCTTTCCGGTGTGTGTTCTTTTGAATTCACCGCCGCTTTGTTATCTCTTTTCTTTTATCCGATAACCGGTCTTACATTCATCCCCTGCAGCACGTCCCCTCATACACATTTTGTCAAGGATATTTGTAAACGCACAAATGTCGTTCTTATCTGCTTTCTCGAAACAAATCATTCAGTGTGATCGTATTTGTAAATATACTGCTATACTCATTTTTCTTCAAACCATTCGTTGTAATAAGCGTGTTATGCACCGTCATTTTCCATGAAACTTCCTTTGCCAATGTCTCCTGTCTTTGCATTAATGTGTTGAAGTAACTCTTGTTAACCGCAAAATCTCCGGAATAGAACTTGATCTCACACATATTGATCACATTATCATTTCTGCAAAGCAAAAGATCTATCTGTACACCGTCCTCGTCATCTGCCCGTTTGGACCAGGCCGAGTTTGTTGTTATTACGCCGGAAATGCCAAGCGCATCCTTAATCTGTTCAATGTGATTGAAACATACATTTTCAAATGCGTATCCTCTCCACGTAACAACCGTCTGACTCGTTGTGTTCTGCTGCCAAAATTTCGGGTTGTTTTGCTGCGTCGTTTTCATGAAGTGCAAATAGAAAAGGCAGAAAGGATCTGTCAATTTATAATGCTCCTCTCTTTTTTTGAATCCGAACGGAACATACTTCATAATAAAATCGCCGGCAATCAGGGCATTCAAATTTCTGGAAAGACGTCCACCGTCTGTGATTTTCAGTTTTTCGGTTATTTCACGCCTTGTATAGCCGGCGTTTCTTGTATGTAGCAACCGCACAATTCGTTTTACCGCTTCCGGATTCACAAAAACGGAATCAAACAGCCGGTCAAATTCATTTAACAACTTTGCCTTCCGGGCAAAAAACATGTCATCTACATTCTGAGCGAAGCTTTTTTCTCCGTCCATATATCCCATATAATACGGAATTCCTCCAAAAACCATATAGCTCTGCACGATGTCATATCGTGAAAATGCGATACCATTCTCCCTGTAATAAGCTTCGCATTCATGCAGCGTAAACGGTGAAAGGTTGATTTCATAGGTAACCCTGTCGTATAATCCGCCATGATTATTAATCAGATGATCCAATATCCATGAATTTGCGCTTCCGCACACAATTACCATCAGGTTTTTCCGATGGCAGCCCCAATTATTCCAGAAACCTTCAAACGCTCTCATAAAACCGGATTTCGGGGTGTCGAGCCAGGGTAATTCATCCAGAAAAACAACTTGTCTGGATCCGTTATCCATTCGTTGAAGATGTTTCTCCAGCAAGAGAAAGGCTTCTGCCCAACTTGCGGGCTTTTCCGCCCCATCCATACCATAGATCACCAACGAATGATAGAAATGATCCAGCTGCGCCTGCAACAGGCCTCTTGCCTCCTCATCTGCAGGTGAAAGAGCTGCATGCCTGAATGTAAATCTGTCGGAAAAGGTTTCATCAATAAGGTACGTCTTCCCCACCCGGCGCCGACCATATACCGCTACCAGCTCTGCCCTGTTCCTGTCATATAAGCGATTTAATACTTTTGTTTCATATTCTCTGCCAATCATATTCAACATGGTCCTCCTATAATCCGGCGGTGAACAGTAGAGAAATCCATCTCGCCGCCGCTTTGTAAGTCCATCATAACAAACAACAAAGCGGCGGTCAACCTTTTTTTTGTGATCTTAACCGCCGCTTTGTTATCTCTTTTCTTTTATCCGATAACCGGTCTTACATTCATCCCCTGCAGCACGTCCCCTCACACACGTTTTGTCAAGGATGTTTGTAAACAATCTTTCGCCTTAGGATCAACTACCATCATTGAAACAGGTCATCCCCCGTCACAACAGATTGAATGTCCCCCGAATAGGGGGTTTCCTTTACTTCATAGTTTGTTATTAACGTGGAGTGAATGGAATACTTCGTCCCGGTCGATTTTTTAAGATCTGACATTTTTCTTCGCATTGCTTTATCAAATGCCAAATCCGGCACGTAATCCGACTCCGAGTATTTCATCTCACAAACATTTATGATTTGATCCTTTCTGACAATTAGCAGATCAATTTGAGACCCCTGTAGCCCTTTATCGTAGTCCGCATCACATTTCCAGGAGTTTACGCATACTTGTACACCGGATATTCCTAATGCGCTCTTTATTTGCGTGATATGTTCAAGACAGACTCTTTCAAATGCCACACCGCTCCAGCTGATGACTTCAGGCGATTGGCCTGCACTTTTCCAGTAGTTTCCGTCGTACCGGTTTTTCCTTAAAAAACGGTTATAGACAATATGAAGTGACCTCCAGTTTGTAGCAACGTGGATTTACCCGTATACTTGAAGCGTTGAAGCAAACACTCAAGAGCGGGGATTACCGCATACAAAGAAGGAGGCCACATGAAAAGAATAATCTATATCGGAATG
>JAFZLB010000103.1 GCA_017551665.1 Lachnospiraceae bacterium | reverse complement strand
CTCCCGTATGCGCTCCCTCGGCGCGCTCGGCGCTTCCATGACGGGCTCCGGCGCGGCCGTGTTCGGGGTGTTCCCCACCTTCGAGGCCGCCCGGCAGGCGTATGACGCGTTCTCCGACTGCGACTTCCGCGCCGTTTGCGGCACGCTGCTGCGGATGCGCGGATACACGCTGTCCCGCATGCGCAGACGTCCTGTGCTGCGCCGCTTCCTCCGGTTCCTCGATCTTCCCGGCCAGCTTCGTCAGCGTGTGGTCAATCTGCCCGTCGATCTCCGGCTCGTAATCCGGCACCATATTGAATTCCCTGCCGCAGTTGTCACAGTACATGTGCCCTTCCGGGATGAAACTGCCGCAGTCCGGACATTGCATCATTTCGTTTATGACTCCTCTTTACAGATCGCTTCAAACTCTTCCATCGTCATCAGAATCCGGCGGGGCTTCGTGCCCTCTTCCTCGCCCACGACACCCGCCTCGCAGAGCTGGTCCATGATGCGGGCGGCGCGGTTAAAGCCGATTTTGAACACGCGCTGCAGGTTGCCGATGGACGCCTTTTCCTTGCCGATGATAAAACGGCCCGCCTCCGCGAAATACTCATCCCGCCCGTTTCCGTTCCCGACGGCGGGTGCGGCTTCGGCGCTCGTGGTCTGCAGCTTGGCGATCTCTCCCTCGATCGCCTCGGCCTGCTCTTCTTCCATACCGGCGTTCTGCTGCTTCAGGAAATCGGTGACATCCTGAATCTCTTTGTCGGACACAAAGGCGCCCTGGACGCGCACCGGCTTGGAATAATTCTGCGGGAAGAACAGCATATCGCCCTTGCCCAAAAGCTTTTCCGCACCGTTCATATCCAAAATCGTGCGGGAGTCCACGCCGCTCGTCACCGCGAAGGCAATGCGGCTCGGCATGTTTGCCTTGATCAGACCGGTGATGACGTCCACGGAGGGACGCTGCGTCGCGATGATGAGGTGAATGCCCGCCGCGCGGGCCAGCTGTGCCAGACGGCAGATCGCGGTCTCGACCTCGCTCTTGGACACCATCATCAGATCCGCCAGCTCGTCCACGATCAGGACGATCTGCGGCAGCTTCTCCTTGCCCTCTTCCCCGGCATGCATTTCCACGTACTGATTATAGCCCGCGAGATCGCGCACCTCGGCGTCGGCAAAGAGACGGTAGCGTTTCTCCATCTCCGCCACGGCCCAGTTCAGGGCCCCCGCGGCCTTCTTCGGATCCGTGACCACCGGAATCAGCAGATGCGGAATCCCGTTGTACATGTTCAGTTCCACGACCTTCGGATCCACCATGATCAGCTTGACGTCATCGGGATCCGCTTTATATAACACGCTTAAGACCAGCGTGTTAATGCAGACGGATTTGCCGCTGCCCGTCGCGCCGGCGATCAGCAGATGCGGCATCTTCGCGATGTCCGTGACAATCGTTTCTCCCGCGATGTCCTTGCCGACGGCAAAGGACAGACGGGACTCCGCTTCCTTATAGGCCTTGCTTTCCAGAAGCTCCCGGAGCGTCACCGTGACGTTTTCCGTGTTGGGCACCTCAATGCCCACCGCCACCTTGCCCGGTATCGGGGCCTCGATGCGGATGTCCGTCGCCGCGAGATTCAGCTTGATGTCATCCGCAAGGTTTAAGATGCGCGAGACCTTGACGCCGACCTCCGGCTGCACCTCGTAGCGCGTCACGGCCGGACCGCGGCTGCAGTTTTTCGGGTCCACGCTGGCGCGGACGCCGAAGGTCGCAAGGATTTTTTCGAGCTTCTCCGCGGTCTGGGCCAGCTCTTCCTTCGTGCCGGCGTCCTTTTTGCGTTCGCCCTTGGTCAGCAGGGACAGCGGCGGAAAGCGGTAAGGCCGGTTGCTCTTCTTACCCGCCGGGGCCTCGCGTTTGACCACGGGGATTTCAAAGCTCTCCGGCACCTGCTCCGTACGCCGCACAATGCCCTTGGGCCTTGGCTTTTTCTTTTCCTCCGGTACCTCTGACTGACGCTCCTCCGCCGGTTCTTCCTCCACCGTAACGAAGGTGATCTCGTGAATATCGTCGCCGCCGGCGTAGGTATTGTCCGCGGGCGCTTCCCCGGGGCTTACTTCCCCGGGATCCGCCTGCGCTGCGGCATCTTTGCGCAGGTTCGTGTCCTCCGTGACGCCCACGGCCTTTTTGTCCACCCTGCGCACAATCTTCGCATCCTCTTCCTGCTGCCTGCGGGAACGCTCCAGTTCCATCTGCTTGCGGTGTTCCTCTTCCCGCTGTTCACGCAGGATCCGCTCCTCTTCCTCCTGCTCCGCGCGTCTGCGCATCTGCTCCTCTTTTTTGCGAAGACGCCGCTCCGCCTTTTCCTGTTTACGCAGCGCACGCCGTTCCAGCTCCTCTTCCGTCGCCCGCTCCGGCGTCAGCCCGCGAAGCGCCTTCAGCAGGGAACCGTTCGTCAGCACCAGCAGACAGACCAGGATCAGGACGAGCAGCAGGAGCACCGTCCCCGTCAGGGAAATGCCGCGGTAAAGAAAGCGTCCGAAGAGTGTGGCGAACACGCCGCCCGTGCCGTGCGTTTCCGAGGCATAGAGATACACGCTTTTGAAGCCCTGCGCTTCCTGCGGTTCCGGCAGATAGCCGCCGAAAAGAGAAAGCAGCACCCCGAAAAGGAAAAAACATCCCGCGCCGGAAAGTACCCTGACGACGGAACGGACCGAGGCCGCGTTGGAAATCAGGAAAATGACGCCCGCGCAGATGAGCAGAGGCGCAAGATAGGCGCGCAGTCCGTACACGCCGAACAGCACGCCGGAAATGGCATTGCCGGCTTTTCCGCCGATGCCGAAATTGCTTAAAAAAAGATAGATGGCGACAGCGATCAGGACAATGCTGATGATCTGGTCACGAACCGTATAATCGCCTGTTTCCCTTTGGCGCGTTTCCTTTGGTTTTCTGCTGTTTTGTCTTTCTGCCATCGTTTTGAGTATACCATTTTCGGTATCATTGTGCTATACTGTGATGCGGAACCCTCGTGCAACGGAAAGGACTCTTATGGAATTCAAACAGGTTGCGGAAACCGCATCATTCAAACAAATCGGCACCGCCACACGCGTCTCCTTAAAAATCCGCGACGTGGCGGAAAAATGCAAGCTCGTCAGAACGGAGAACGGCGTGAAGGTCGAGTGCACCTATATGGGGCCGAATGCCGCCTCGTATCTGCAATACATCGAAAAGAACCGCGAAAAGCTGACGAACTATCTGATGAACCCCGATGTCGCGGACTTTTACGACTGGATGGAATCTTCCCATCAGACCGTGGATTCTTTACGGCGCCATGAAAAGGAAGTGCTCATCCTCTATATCAATTTTGACCCCGATACCATGATCATGGAGACCGGCATCTCGGACGAAAACGTTACGATGAAGTTGGGTGCTCCGCTCATTCATATCAATATCGCATCCATGGGGCGCAACGAATTCAAACTGCGGATTTACAATATGCTGCTGCTTGCGGATGAAATCGCCGTCGCCATGGGGAACGCCGATCTGCGCATGATGTCCCAGATCAATATGGTCAAAACCTATCTTTCCGAAATCTATGACAAATACCACGGCGGCGCAAGCTCCGCCGAGTATGATTATTGATCCTGTCAGTGTTCCGAAGCCCCCGCGGGAAAGCGTGTCCCGCAGGGGAGTCCCTGCGTCAGTTTGTACAGCACATCCTCTTCGCGGCCGTGGGCGATCCGCACCGTAATGCCGCGCTTGGACGCGTATTCCGCGGCCTCTAATTTTGTGATCATCCCGCCGCGGCCCCGTCCGGAGGAAGAGCCTTCCGCCAGCGCCATGATCTCCGCGTCGATCTCCTTCACCTCTTCGATCAGCTTTGCGTCCGCGTGATGCGCGGGGTCCTTGTCATATAAGCCCTGCGTATCCGTCAGAAGCATCAGCTCCTCCGCGCCGACAAAGGCCGCCACGATGGCGCTGAGCATATCGTTGTCCGAGAAACGCTTCTTTTCGCTTTCGATCTCCGCCAGGGAGACGGAGTCGTTTTCGTTGACCACGGGAATGACGCCACGCTCCAGCAGCGCGTCAAAGGTGTTCTGCAGATTATGACGCCGCTCTCTGTCCTCCACATCGCGGTTATCCAGAAGAATCTGCGCGACCAGCCGCCCGTACTCCGCAAAGAGCTTGTCATACAGATGCATCAGCCCGCACTGCCCGACCGCCGCCGCGGCCTGCTTGTCCCTGACACTCGCGGGACGTTCCTTCATCTGCATGCGCTTTGCGCCCACGGCAATGGCACCGGAGGATACCAGGATCACCCGGTAACCCTTCGCCTCAATGCCCGCGATCTGCCGCACGATCAGTTCGATCGCACGGACATCAATCTCACCCTGTTCGTTTGTAACGGTGGAGGTGCCGACTTTCACGACGATCCTCTTCGGATGCTTCTGTCCCATTCCCAAGACCTTTTCCTCAGGCCTTCATCTGGTACATCCGGCAGAGGTACTCATATTCCTGTTTGATCATCTGAAGGGCATGCGCGCTGCCGCACATGTTGTCCGGATGATAAATCTTCAGCAGATCCTTGTAACGCTTTTTGACCGCCAGTGCGGAATTGACGCCGGAGAAAAACATTTCCGCGTCCGCGTTGTAATACGCGGCCGCCTCATTATAGGCCTTCTCCTTATCCAGCTGCTTGCGCTCCTGCTCCATGCGCAGGCGGTCGCCGTCCAGCCGGTCGTAAGCGTCCTTGAGCATTTCGAGCTTCTGCTCCGCGAGCTCATCCTTTTCCCAGAGCATTTCGCGCTCCCGCTCGATCTTCGCCATGGCGCGTTCCTTGTCCTGGCGGAATTTCTCCCGCTCATGCTCCAGACGCTCCATGCGCTCGTCGATCATGCTCTCCCGGTTTTCCAGGCGACAGGTCTCTTTGAACAGCCACAACCTCAGCTCCGAGAGCCCGTCTTCATCCGCCGTCAGAATCTTGCGCTCGATTGCTTCTCTTGCTTCATCCGAATACACTGTCCCGAATCACTCCTCTTCTTCCTTGCTGTCAAACTCTCCCGGGAAGGCGGCGTTCAGCGCTTCTTCGTCACTGACCTTGTCCGTTTCCTTTCCGGTAAAGCGGTTCACCACATCCGGTACCATGTCAATGATGCGGCTGACCGCGTCCTGTCCCTTGACACTGACAAGCTTCGTGTGTCCGTTCTGGATGATGAGCACCGCGGAGGGTGACATCTTCGCGCCGAAGCCGCCGGAGGAGGAATCCTTTTTCGTTCCCTTCCCGGCACCCGCGCCGAGGCCGAAGGACACGTCCACCAGCGGCAGGATCAGTGCGTCGCCGACCGTTGTCGGCTCACCGACCACCGTATGTGTGCTCATCAGATTTCCCATGCCCTTCAGCAGGGAATCCACCACGCTGTTATACTGACTTTGATTCTGGCTCATCCTCTTCCCCCCGGATCTTCTCTATGCGCCTGCGAACCGCTTTGATGTCCTTGTTGAAATACAGCATCGCCCCGTTCCACAGAAGCGTTGCTCCCGTCACCCTGCCTCTGATATGCACCTCGGCTCCCGCCACCCTGCGTTCAAAATCCGCTTCCGGCCGCAGAAAGGCGGACAGCAGCGGCGACAGGATGCTGTAAGCCGCAAGGATCTCCGCGTCAAGATACGGGTCTCCCGTGCCGTACAATACACGCACATCGCTTTGCTTCGGCAGCACGCCGCGAAGAATCCGTCCGGCATGCTTGATTGCCGCTGCCTTTGCGCGCGCGAAGGTGTCGCTTTCCAGCAGATCGCGCACCTTCCTTATTTTACCACAAACACTTGATATTGTATAGAAGATTTTTTGCGCCACTTCATATGGTTTCAGCAGCAGGTTTTTGATGCCCCCGAAGACACGCGCAAGGAAAGAGGCTTTGTCCTCTTCTTCTTCCTTCTTTTCGACGGCCTTTTGCCGGCGTGTTTCGGAGCGCGGCTGCTCTCTGCGTTCCGCGACAACCTTCTTCTCTTCTTTTTCTGCCTTCTCTTCCTTCTGTTCCGGCGCGGGTTCCGCCTTCTTCTCCGCTGCCGGTTCCGCCTTCTTCTCCTCTTTCTTCTCCGGCTTCTTTTCTTCCTTCTTCTCTTTCTTCTTTTCCTTCTTCTTTTTATCCTTCTTCTTTTCCTGTTCCTTCTCTTCCTTCTCCTCCCCGCCGATGATCGTAAACATCAGCGCCTTCACGGTGAAGGAGGTCTGTTCCGGATAACGGAAGCTCCCCCGGACCGCGTGCAGCAACCAGGAAAAGCCGGCGGAAAGCTTTGCCGTTTCCTTGATCTTTTCCGCGGCGCCCTCCGTCAGCTCCGTTTCGGGAAGCGTCCCGTCGATGCGGTAGCGGACCGGCACAAAGAGGACGAGGAGCAGCAAAAGCAACAGCAGCCCGACCAGACCGCCCAGGATGATGCCGACCCATTTTAAGATTCCCAAGGCAATGGCCATCCTACTTCCTTTCCTCTAAGAATTTCATCAGTTCTCCCGTGCGCCCCGCGGCGATGGCATCGTCCGAAATCCGCAGCAAAAGCTTCCTCGCGTCGTCCTTGTTCTTCGCGATGCCGTACACCTTCAAAGGATACTCGCTGTAATAGGCCTGTTGCAGCATCCGCGCGTGCATAATTGCCAGCTGCTCCGGTATCCCCGGGGCCTCCGTGATCAGGTACACGTTCGGAAAGGCGCCGCGCTTTAAGCGCCACCTGATCCAGGCCGCGTGCCTTACATTTTCGCTCACATACAGCTGCGCTTGTAAGATACAGTTTGTCTTCATCGGTTAAACCACGTGTCAAACAATATTCCTGCGATCGGCACGGCCACCGTGGAGCTGGAGCCCGCGCCTTCCACAATAATCGTCACACAGATCTCCGGATCGGAGGCCGGCGCAAAGCCCGTAAACCAGGCATGCGTCACAATGTTGTCTCCCTGCGCGTGCTCCGCGCTTCCGGTCTTTCCTGCTGCCTCGTAGCTTCTGCCGCTCAAGGACGCGCCCGTACCGCTGACGACCACCTCCCGCATGAGATCGCGCAGGATCTTCGCATCCTCGGCGCTCATCAGACTGCCGCCGCTCTTCACCTTTGTTTCCTCGATCACCTGACCGCTGCTGTCCTCCACCGCGGCGATCAAAAAGGGCTTGTTGAGTTCGCCCCCGTTGGCGATCGCGGCGGTGATCATGTTCAGATGCAGGGGCGACATGGCCGTTTCGCCCTGTCCGATGGCCAGCTGCATGCGGGCCGGCACCTCGGCCGTCTTCGGGTCCGCCGTCCGCGAAGGCTTGTAATTCAGGTCACAGGGCAGCGTCGTGTTGAAGCGCAGCTGCTTCAGCGTGCTGCTCAGCGCGTCCTGCTCCGTCTTCAGCCCCAGGTCCACAAAGGCGGAGTTACAGGACACCGCAAAGGCCTGCCGCAGCGTGAGCTGCCCGTGCGCGATGCCGCCGTAGCAGTGCACGGTCTCTCCCTCCGAGGAAAAGGAACCGTAGCAGTTGTAGGCATAATCCGTATAGTACCCCGGATTGTTCTTCAGATAGGCCAGCGTCGTCACGATCTTGAAGGTACTGCCCGCGGGGTAGAGTCCCTGCGTCGCGCGGTTCAGCAACACGCCGCGCTCCGTGTCCGCCGTCATCGTCTCCCAGTTCTCTTCCATCGTCCCGGGATCATAGGACGGCCCGGACACCATCGCGTAAATCTCCCCGGTCTTCGGATTGGAAACGATGACCGCTCCCTTGCGGTTGCCCAGGGCCTCGTAGGCCGCAATCTGCAGATCGACATAGAGCGTCGTCCGCACATTGTTTCCGGGGAAGAGCTTTCCCTCGTTCTCATAAGCGATGCGGTCCTTTAGGGACAGGGCCGTATGCAGCAGATCGTAATTGCCGAGTGCCTCAACGCCCGCCCTGTCGCGCACCGCGTAGCCCACCGCGTGGGAAAACACCGCACCGTAGGGATAGACCCTGTGCTGTTTTCCGGCGGCGTCCTCTTCGGAATACGCCAGCACCGCGCCGTCCGCGGAAAGGATATCGCCGCGCAGCACTTCCTCTTCCAGCAGCGCCGTCCGGCGGTTATAGCTGTTGCCCATCAGTTCCTTGCGGTAGGCATAGGAATAATACCCGATATAGGCCGTCATGGAAACAAAGAGCACGGCAAAGAGCACGCCGATTCCGAAAATCGCGTGGGAAGCGCCCGCCTGTCTTCTTGCCGTCTGTGTCCGTTCCGTCATGTCCTACCCCGTCCATACCGGCGTATGCAGGTGATCCTCCTGCCTGCTGACGCCTTCAAACAAACAAAACATCAGGATCGTCGAGAGCACGGAGGAACCGCCGTAGCTCACGAAGGGCAGCGTCACGCCCGTCAGCGGAATGAATTTCGTTCCGCCGCCGACCGTCAGAAAGACCTGGAAGAGATAGGTCACCGCGATGCCCGAGGTCAGCAGTCTGCACCAGGGATCCTGCGCCTGCAACGCTTCCTGCAACAGCAGCAGGAAGGTGGCAAGGCAGACCATCAGCAGTGCCATGGCAAAAATGAGTCCCATCTCCTCCGCGATCGCGGAAAACACGACATCATCCTCCACAAAGGGGATGGAGGTCGGCCGTCCCAGAAACAGTCCCCTGCCGAGCCAGGTGCCGGAAGACAGACTGAAGAGGGACTGCGCGATCTGGTAGCCGTTGCTGTCGATCGTCGCCCAGGGATCCAGAAAAATGAGCACACGCGAGCGCACATGACCGAAGAAATAATATGCCGCCACACTGGCCGTGATGCCCAAGAGCACCCCGCCGATGAGATAGCCCGGTCTGCCGCTTGCGATAAACACCATGCAGATATAGACCACAAAAAAGATAAGCGCGCTGCCGAGATCCTTGGACAGCACCAGAATCACCACATGCGCTGCGGCGATCAGTCCCGTCAGCAGCACCCTGCCGATCTTCTGCGACTGATACAGGGCGCCCGACAAAAACAGCACGAACAGGATTTTGACGAATTCCGAGGGCTGGAAGGTAAAGCCCAAAATCGTGTAGTTGATGCGCGAGCCGTAGACGGCCGCCCCCAGCACCAGAACCACGAGCAGCGCCGCCGCGCCCAGTCCCGCGTACAGCAGCCAGAGCTGCCTCGGAAAGCCGTTCCTGCGCAGGAAAAAGATCATCAGCAGACCGATGGCCAGCGACACCGTGACAAAGACCATCTGCCGCACGGCCTTCTCCGTCGAAATGCGCAGGATGATGGTCATGCCCGTCATCAGCAGCATGCACATGTTGTTGACAATCGGCCTGGAGCATTCCGGGAAAAGCTTCGTAAACAGTACCGGCGTCAGCACCAGCACCACTAACTGCACGAAATAAAAGGCCAGATAGCGCAGATTTCCCGTATGCACGATGATCTGCGTAAAGAACAGGGCGTGCAGCGCAAAGAGGAAAATCGTCTGACGCGTGCAAAGACCGCGGACGCTGCGTTCCGTTCCCGTGCGGTACAGAATCAGAAAACATTCCGCCGTATACACCAGCATCACCAGCGTGATCAGGTATTTGCTTATCTCCGTCAACAGCAGTGTCAAATCTTATTCCACGCCTTTCTTCAAGCGTCCCGTCGTATATTCCGTATAGGGGAGTGTCAGCTCTTCCCCCTTCTCCGCCGCAAGGAAGACCCGGCAGACCGCGGCGGCTTCTTCCGCGCTCTCCGTCGTAAAGTCCAGCCGTAGGCGGACCCGCTCCCCCATCGCGGCCAGCTGCGCAAGCGCATCATGCAGACTCAGCCGGTGGGCATTCCATATCACATTATAACAGTTTCTGCAGTCACACGTCACCTGCATCCTGCGGCCGGTTCTGTCGGTCAGTTCCGTTCCGCAGCGGTAGGCTTCGCCGCGCTGTTTGCTGCAGCCGCCGCCCGGCTCGTTTTCCTTTATGCAGCCCGCGCTCACCATCAGGGGCAGATAACCGTAGACGACCGCCGTGACCTGTGCCTCGCCCTGCAGTTCCGCCGTCAGATGCCGCCACTGCGCAAGGCTCATTTCCGGCGAAAGCGTAAATCCCTTGAAGCGCGCGTTTCGTTCCCGCAGGGCGAAAAAGGCCTGCGGATTCCAGACATAGAGACTCCGGTCCGCCGCAAGCTCCCCTGCATATCCCTTCTCCGTCAGAAAGGCGAACTGCTCGAAATTGCGGGCAAGCATCCCCGCAAAGCCCGCGTCTGAAGCTTCTTCGCAAAAGCGCTCCAGATCCCGCATCATCGGCAGTGCCTGCTCCTGCCTTGTCATATAGGGCAGGGCGAGAAACAGTTCCGCCTCTGTCAGTTGACGCATCCTTGCGGCAAGTGCCTTCGCGCCCTCCGGCAGGGCAAGAAAGGAATCGAGATAGCAGCGTTCCGCGGAAAAGCCCCCGGCAAAGACCGCTTCCGCCTGCGCCATGTCCGAAAAGAGCAGATCAATCATCCTCTCCGCCCCCTTCCCGCAACAGCGCTTCCGTCAGCAGCCGCACGCCTTCCCTGCGCAGTTCGCCGAGGGCGCGCAGCGGCAAAAACACTTCTTCCGGCATGCTGACTTCCGTTTCCTCCGAAACAAAATCCGTATCGCCCAGCTTTTCCAGCTGCCGCTGTATTTCTTCCTCTGCCAGTGGCCTTGTCTTCGGACGCCGGGCCACATCGCCCGTACAGGAAACGACGGTCGCTCCCGCGGAAAGCGTGAGTGCCGCCGGCTGTTCCGGAACAAGCGAAAGCCGCATCCGGATGCCCCGCTTTTTCCTGTCGTCAAGGTAGCGTTCCGCGACGAAGCGCAGCAGCTCCTCCTCTGTTTTGTTGTACGCGCCCTCCCGCATCGTAATCATTTCCCTGCCGTTATGACGGCGCAGATACCCGGTCTGCACCTCCGTGCGCAGGTAAAGCGAAGACAGCAATGCCCTGTCCTCCTGGCTGACGGGCATTTCCTTCCCTTCCGCGAGCGCGTCCAGATATTTGCGGTAAACGGAAGTGACGCCCGCGGCGTATTCCGCTTTTTTCATCCGTCCCTCAATCTTGAGCGCGGCAACGCCCGCCTCGCACAGAGAGCGCAGATCGTCGATCGTGCACATGTCCTTCATGCTGAGCAGATAGTATTCGCCCGCCGGGTCCTCCTTCGTTCCGTAGGGCATGCGGCAGGCCTGGGCGCAGCGTCCGCGGTTGCCGCTTCTTCCGCCGATCATGCCGCTGAACAGGCACATCCCGGAATAGCAGTAGCACATGGCGCCGTGGATGAAGGCTTCCACCTCAATGCCGCCTTCCTCCGAAAGCCGGCGCAGCTCTTCCAAGGAAAGCTCCCTTGCGGGCACCACGCGCGTGACGCCCATTTCCTTCAGCATCCTTGCGCCGTGCACGCCCGTCACCGCCATCTGCGTGCTTGCGTGGATGTGCAGCGCGGGAAAGGCTTCGCGGATCGTCCGGAGCACCCCGAAGTCCTGCACGATCACGGCCGTCAGCCCCGCTTCGACATAGGGCGCAAGGTAATCCGCAAGCCCCGAAAGCTCTTCGCCGCGCAGCAGCGTATTGACGGTCATGTGCGTGCGCACGCCCATGAGCCGCGCGTAGCGGATGGCACGGACGGCTTCCTCCTCCGTGAAGTTTTCCGCGTAGGCCCTCGCGCCGAAGCGCGTGCCGCCGAAATAAACCGCGTCCGCACCCGCGTTGACCGCACCGATAAATGCCCGCAGGCTTCCCGCGGGCGCCAGTAGTTCGGGAATCTTCATCAATTCACCTGTCATTGGGAAAGCCCGAAAACGAACTGTTTTCGGGCCTCGTTGTCTTCACTGCGGACGGCTTGAGCGCATCTCCGCTTCCATCCGGATGATCCGCCGGTCCCTGTCCTCCAGCTCCTGCTTCAGCTGTTCGACGCTGCCCTCCGTTGTCTCTAATTTCATCTGCGTCGTGATGAGCTCATGCTTGATGTCGTACAGTTCTTTTTCCTTTTCCGCAAGCTGGTCCTCCAGGGACTCCGTCTGTTTTTTGACCTGGAAATAATCGTCTGCAAGGTTGAGCTGGATCAGGAAATGCTGCAGGTCAATCGACTGCCTGCGAAAGCCTTCCATCTGATCGAATTCCGCCAGCTTATTGTTGAGATAAGCGGCCACCTGCTGCAGATAGGCCTCGGATTCATAACCGGAGACCGTGTACATTCTGCCGCCGATGACGACCTGTGTATCTGTTTTGGATGACATAGGCTGTCCCCCCTTGCGTGATAAGTCAGTATAGCATGAATCACGCGTTTTTTCAATCAGTCCGCTTGCGTGACCTTTAAGATCCCAAGATGTACGTTACAATTCAGCGCCCAGCCAAATAAGGGAATAGCCTGCTGAGAAGTAATCCAGCGCATGTGAGGCAAAACGCCAGAAACTCAAAAAAACTTGAAATTTCTGGCGTTTTTCTCTTGCATTTGAAATAGGTATGTGTTAT
>JAFZLB010000102.1 GCA_017551665.1 Lachnospiraceae bacterium | reverse complement strand
GATAGCAGCCGCGCATCCCGTTGATGGAGGCCTCGTCGATCATTTCCAGGTTCCCTTCCCCGTCAATCGAAAAGGCTTCCACGCCCCGGTCCGTGATGGAATACAGATGCTTTCCGCTCCGGGACTGCGTGATGTAGGAGGAATTCGTGATGCGGATCCTGTCTTTTTCCGTCATCCGCCCCTTCTGCATATCAACGTCATACACGCGGATCCCGAACTTCTCCGCGGAATCCCTTGTGTAGCCCGCGACATACGCGACATAGCGTTCCTTGTTCGTTTTTGCAGCTGCCATTTACGAAACCTCCCTCAGTGACTTTTGTCATACAGTATAACACATTTTTCCTGATTTTTGACAGGGACATTTTTTCATATTATAATGAATTTAACTGTTTTCCGGCGGTTTTTGACGGAAAATGTTATTTGGTTGCGCACGGAGGAGAACATTTATGGGAGAGAGCCAGATGGCAGCTTCCCTCAGGGATGACCCCTTAGGCCGGGTGGATTCCCTGTTGGGACAGGTGGCTTTTTATGAGCATGTACAGCGCTCCTTGCAGTCCGATGTGGGCACTTGTCACATGTTGGCGGTGGCAATCGAAGATTTTCCCGTCATCAGTGATCTTTATGGCAAGGAAATCGCCACGGACATTCTGGTGCGTACGGCGGAAATCTTAAAGGAACACTGTGTGCAGGGAGACGTCCTGGGTCGTGTCAAGCGGGATGAGTTCTCCCTTTTGATCGTCAACAGCCGCTTCTCCGAGCAGTGGATACAGGATATTTTCAGCAAGTTCCAGCAGGCCTCTTCTCCCTATCACATTTTCCTTCATATCGGCGTATATGAAATTGCGGATCCCCTGGCCTCCGTTGTTTCCATCTGCAACCGCGCCTTTGTCGCGCTGGATCATCTCGCGGACAGGGACGGCAATCACTTCGGTTATTACTCCGACACGCTGACGGACCACGCCAATCTCAGAAGAAAGGTCATCCGCGAGGTGGAGGATGCGCTGGACAAAGAACACTTCCAGATCTTCCTTCAGCCGCAGCTGGATCCGGAAGGAAAGCTCATCGGCGCGGAGTCCCTCGTGCGCTGGAATCACCCGGAGGACGGCATTCTTCCGCCCGGCAAGTTTGTCGGCATTCTGGAAGAAGCGGGACTCATTTATCTCATTGACCGCTATGTCTGGGAGCTGGCCGCTTCCCAGTTGGAGTCCTGGCGCGGCACGCCCCATGAGGATTTGCAGCTATCGGTCAACATCTCAAAAAAAGATTTTTATTACCTGGACATCTTCACGATCTTCACGGATCTTGTGGAGCAATACAGCATCAAACCCTCGCAGCTGAAGCTGGAGATCATGGAGGACGCGCTGATTGTCAACGCGAACCGCCGCATGATCGAACACTTGAAGGATGAGGGCTTCATCATCGAAATCGATAAATTCGGCGGGGACATGTCCTCTCTGAATATTCTGAAAAACTTCGAGGCGGACGCCGTCAAGCTGGACACCTCCTTTGTACGGGAGCTGGATCGGCCGCGCTCCCGTGTGGTCCTTGGTGCCGTCATCGATATCTGTAAACAGCTCGGAATGCGCGTCGTTGCGGAAGGCGTCGAAACCGAAGAACAGCTCTCCTTCCTCAAGGAAAAGGGCTGCGACGCGTTTCAGGGATATTACTTTGACAAACCGATGACCGTATCGGAGTTTGAACAAAAGTATTTCACGTAAAATACAGGGACACAGATGAAGACCTGGTATGTCATGTCGCTCGCCGCGTTGACGGGTGCGCTCTTTCTCATATCGCTCAGCTCCCTTCGGGTGAAAAGCCGGATGATGCGTTCGCTCTGGCCGCTTGCCGTCAGCATTTTTGTGATGAACGCCTCTTATCTTCTGTCCATGGCCGCCGAAAGCGAAGAAATGGTGCTGTTTCTCCTGGGGATTTACAATGCCTCCTATGTCTGGCTTTTGCTTTCCTTTTTGCACCTGCTCGGCGTCTACGCGCAGGTGAACGCCCTGTCCACGCGCATGTTCATTCTCCTTCGGATTCCGCCCGTGCTCAATACCGTTTCCTTCCTGCTGAATCCCTTTTTCAAGCATGCCATGACCTTCCATAACGAAGTGTATATGGACGGTTTTACCTACCATATCCCGGAGACCGAAACCGTCTGGTACTCCATGCACCTCGGACTCTCCTACCCCTTTGCCTTCGCGATTGCCGCCATCCTCACGCAGCGTCTGATTTTTACGCAGAGTGTGTACCGCAGGCGCTATGTGATCCTGCTCGGCATTTTCCTCGCTATTTTGCTGCTGGACGCGCTTTATCTCGTCATTCCGTCGCCGCTGGATCTGAATCTCTTCACCTATGTCGTGATGGGCTTTCTCCTGTATTACTTCATCGGCGTTTACATCCCGCGTGATCTTGTGGTGCGGGTGGTCTCCTATGCCTCCGGCAGTGTCAATTCCGGCATCGTCTGTTTCGATGACCAGGAGAATCTGATTTATGCCAATTCCGTGGCCTATCAGCTGCTGGGGCTTTCCCGTGATGACCACGCGCTCGAGGATCTGTTCCGGAAGCAGTATCTCGTGCATGATCTCGCGAATCGTTCCGAAGCGAGCTGGATTGACATCCGGGAAGGAAAGCACGCAAAGCATTATCTGCAGTTTCAGTTCAATGCCATCGCGGACGACGAACGGCACCGCATCGGCAGCTATTACATGATTCTGGATAAGACGGACGAAACGCTGGCCTATGACAGGGAAAAGGAACGCGCCACGCATGATCCTTTGACCGGCCTCTATAACATGGACGGCTTCTGCGAGCGCGTGGAGGAAATCCTTTCCGCGGATCCTCTCACGCCCCGCTTTATGATCGCGTCGAATATCCGGGAGTTCAAGCTGCTCAATGACCTCTTCGGTCTGGACAAGGGCAATGAAATCCTCAAAACGATTGCCGAAAAGCTGAAGCATTTCTGCGCCGAAGACGAGGTCTGCGGGCGCCTGACCGGTGACCGTTTTGTGGTGCTTTTGGAACGGGATCATTTCAATGAGGAGCAGATACGCAATGCCATGTACCGTCTGAGCTCCCTCATCAATTCGACCTCCTACCGCCTCTGCATGCATGTCGGCATCTATGCCATCGATGACCCGACGATGACGGTGCCGCAGATGTATGACCGTGCCTACGTCGCCATCAACTCCGTGAAGAATGAGGGTTCGAGCCGGATTGTATATTACTCTCACCAGATGATGCAGCATTCCCGCGATGAGCAGAAAATCTTAAACAGCATCTCCCAGGCGCTGGAGCAGGGCGATCGGAAGATTTATCTGCAGCCGCAGGTGGATGCCAACGCCGTCATCCGCGGCGCGGAGGCGCTGGTACGCTGGATCCACACGGAGCGCGGCATCATCATGCCCGCGCATTTCATCCATGTGCTGGAAGAAGCCGGCCTCATTCATCAACTGGATACGGCGGTCTGGGAAATGGCTTGCCGCATCCTGGCCTCCTGGCGCGGAACCCCCAGACAGGATCTGTATCTCTCCGTCAATATCTCACCGCGGGATTTCTATTACATTGATATCTTCAAGACCCTGACCGGGCTGGTGGAAAAATACGGACTGGCACCGGAAATGCTGCATCTGGAAATCACGGAAACCGCGCTGATCACGGATTCCGAAAAACAGCAGACCACCGTCAACCGCCTGAGAAACTACGGCTTCCAGGTGGAAATCGATGACTTCGGCTCCGGCTTCTCTTCCCTGAGCATGTTAAAGGATCTGCCGGTGAATACCTTAAAAATCGATATGGAGTTCCTGAGGGAAACGGAAAACAAGAGCCGCTCCCGTACCATTTTGGAGAGCATCCTTCAAATGTCCGCGGCCCTCGGCATGAATGTCATTTGTGAGGGGGTGGAAAACAAGGCACAGTTTGAGTTCTTGAAGGGCATCGGATGCGGGATGTATCAGGGCTATTATTTCTCAAAGCCCATTCCGCAGAAAGAATTTGAATCCATGTACGCGGGAGACTTTTATCACACTTCTTCCCGCAACGCGTATCTGTCCAGCAACGCGGAATAATCCTTTTTATACTGACGGTTGGCACGCACACACTGACGGTAGGGAAGGGAAAGCTCCCTGCCGTTGCGCGTCTGCGCGATCTGCGCGATACAGTCCTTATTGACGATGAGCGCACAGGCCTCCGCTTCCCTGCGGTTTTCCCCGAGACAGAAGGCACCGTCTTCCGGCACAAAGACAACATTCACGTTTTTTCTGATATCCAGCGCACCGCCGTTGCTCTCCCTTTCGTTGCCGGGGATTCTTACCTCGGGACCGACGATCTGCGCAAAGTCGTCAAATAAGGGATACAGCACCTGATATCTGCGCGACACGATCCGCTCCGCCTCGGAAGCGGTATGAAGAATCACGTTCACGTCCGGCCGCTTCGCGTAGATCATGCGATGAATTTCCCGGATGCGCTCCGGCGTCTGGGGATCCGTGTAGCGGATCTCGTCGTCCTCCTCCCGCTCGGAAGAAAACTTCTCCCGGATGCCGTACTGAAGGGAGGTCAGACAGGCGTCGGCCAGATAGGAATAGCAAAGAATCTCAATGTTTTCCGCGCGGCTCCTTGCCTGCTTTTCGTTCCGTCCCCAGCAGACGAGTCCGTGATGGGACAGCAAAACGCCCTGGCAGTAGGGATTGCGGCTGATCGTATCACTGAGCTGCTCCGCCAGCGCCTTGGTGCCCGGCGGTGCATAGGGTACGACGGGAAGTCTTGTGATCTCTTCCATCTTCTCCAGCTGCTCATGGGGATGAAAAATCTCCTCTTCCCCGAGCGTACTGACACAGGATGCGTAGGGCTGATGCGTGTGAATGACAAAGCCCGCGTCCTCGCCGCGCAGTTGGTAAATTGCGGCATGCATGGCCATCTCGCTGGAGGGTGCGAGCTTCCCCCGGTAAGACAGGCGCTTCAGATTCACGCGCACAATCCGCTCCGGCTTTAAGTCCTGATAGGCGATGCCGGTGGGGGTGATGATGAAATGGTCTCTGTCGGAACGTCTGGAAACACTTCCCCAGGTGCGCACCAGAAGACCGCGTTCCGCCAGCATGTGCGTCACGCGGATGACGGCGACCTTCTGTTTGAGTAAGCGCTCGGCCTCGGAGCCGGAGACCTTCTGTTTGAGTAACTGCTCCGCATCCGATTCGCGAAGCTTTTTTGTTTCCTTCTTTTCCGCCATTTCCGGTGTTACTGTCTGATCTGACCGTTTCCTGTGATCTGATACTTATATGTCGTCAATTCCCTTAAGCCCATGGGCCCGCGCGCGTGCAGCATCTGCGTACTGATGCCGATTTCCGCGCCGAAGCCGAATTCAAACCCGTCCGTAAAGCGGGTGGATACATTGTGATAAACGCAGGCGCTGTCGATTTCATGCAGGAAACGCGCAGCCGCCGCTTTGTCATTCGTGACAATCGCGTCCGAATGCTTCGTGTGATAACGGTTGATGTGTGCAATCGCCCCGTCCAGATCCTTCACAACGTTCACGGAGATCACGGCGTCCAGATACTCCGTCGCGAAATCCTCCTCCGTCGCGTCCTTGACATCCAAGCCCGTCAGGCAGGCCTTCGCCGCTTCGTCCGCGCGGATCTCCACGCCCTTTTCCGCCAGCGCCTTTCCCGCCATCGGCAAAAAGGCCTTCGCGATGTCCTCATGCACCACGAGGGATTCCGCCGCGTTGCAGACGGAGTTGCGCTGCGTCTTCGCGTTGATGAGGATGTCCAGTGCCATCTGCACATCCGCGTCCCGATCCACATAGACATGGCAGTTGCCCGTGCCTGTCTCGATCACGGGGATGGAGGATTCCTCCACTACGGTGCGGATCAGCGAGGCGCCGCCGCGCGGAATCAAGACGTCAATGAAGTCCCTGCGCCGCATAAACTCCTTCGTCACTTCCCTGTCGGTATCCTCAATGAGCTGAAGCGCATCCGCCGTGATGCCGCTTTGTTCCAGTGTCTCACGAATGACCTTCGTGATGGCGATGTTGGAAGAAATGGCGTCGCTGCCGCCCTTTAAGACCGTCACGTTCCCGGACTTGAAGCAGAGCGAAAAGGCGTCCGCCGTCACATTGGGACGGGACTCATAAATGATGCCGATGACACCAAGGGGCACACGGATCCGTTGCAGCTTCATGCCGTTCGGACGTTCAAAGGCTTCCAACACCTCACCGACCGGGTCAGGCAATGCGGCCACTTCCCGCACCCCCTCCGCCATGGCGGCGATGCGTTTTTCATCCAGCTTCAGCCGGTCCAGGAGCCCTTCCTTCATGCCCTTTTCCCGGCCGCGCTGTAAGTCCTCTTCGTTGGCGGCAAGGATGTCACGCTCCTTTGCGACCAGCGCGTCCGCAACGGCCAGCAGGGCACGGTTCTTCCCTTCCGTGTCAATCTGTATCAGCGCACTCTTTGCATGGGTGGCACGCGCACCCATTTCCCTGAAATCAGTCATAACAGAAAGTATATCACAAAGAAGCCCGCAGGAAAAGCACGGCTTGATGGAAGCGGATAAAGAAACTATAATGGTTTTTGCATGAAAAAGAACACCAATATACAACCTGCCCTGCGCGCCGCGCTGCTCTTTTTGGTCTTTGCCGTCCTCTTGTTTTGGCTGGAGGGCTTTTGTGAAGCAGCACAGCATGACGACGCGGTCTACGCGAATGTCCTGCGCCGCTACGGTTCGCTCTATGCCTTTCTTTCCGAGCGGGTGGAGACCTGGTCTTCCCGCCTGTTCGGGGATGCCTTCAGCGTATTGCTCGCGCCGCAGCCCGTGCTCTGGCGGATATGCAACGCCCTGATTGGCGCAGGGCTCTTTGTCTGTGCCGGTGTTGTCTGCGCAGGAAAACAATCCGCGGCGCTGTTTTCGGTACTGGCCTTTCTCCTTTCCTTCCTGCTGATGATTCCGCCGCACATCCTCTCCGGTGCGGGCTGGATCACTACTACCGTCAATTATCTCTGGCCATTTGCCTTTGGTCTGTTTGCGCTGCTGCCGCTCTCCCGCCTGTTCCGGAAGGAGCGCTGTTCCGCTGCCCTGCATGTGTTTGCCGCACTCTCCCTGCTGATCGCTGCCAATACGGAGCAATTTGCGATCATGCTTCTCCTGTTTTATGCGGCGGCAGGGTTTTATCTCCTGTCGCAAAAGAACCTTCCTCCCTGGTTTTTTCTCCATATTGCCATCCTTTGTCTGAGTCTTCTGTTTATCCTGCTCGTGCCCGGAAACCGCGTGCGCATTGCAAGGGAGACCCTGTCCCACATGCCGTACTTTGCGGAACTGAGCGTAGGGGAAAAACTCTTTTCCGGTCTTCTGACGCTCCTGCATGCCCTCTTCGGCGGCGCGGAGCAGTACGCGTATGTGACGCTGGTACTGCTCCTCTCCTATGCGTTGTTGGCCGTTAAGAGAAAGCGACCGCGAAGGGTCATTGTGTTCCTGTTCATCGCGCCGTTGCTTCTTTCGTCGGAACAGCTGCTGTTTCTTCTTTGGAGAAACGGTTCCTGGAACAGCGGGCTCCGTTTTCTCGGTGCCCTCTGGCAAAATTTTACGCTTCCGGGATACGGCGGTATGCAAGGCGCACCACTGCTCTTTCAGCTTTGCTTTTCGCTGCTGTTGCTGCTGCTTACCCTTGCCGCACCGCTTTTGGTCTACGGTCGTTCCTTTCTCTCCGCCGTGCACCTGACGGTGCTTTGCGCCGGTCTTCTTAGCGTGTTGATGCTGGGCTTCAGTCCCACGATCTATGCCTCCGCCGGACGGATTCTCTTCCCCTGCATCGGGGCCTTTCTGCTGCTGAGTGCCGGCTGTCTGACCGCTCTGTTTCGCGGACGCGCCGCGTAGCTTCTATTTAGCACTTGTCTCATAAGCGATTTTTTTGTATGATATTGATTCGGGAGTTCATTGCAGTAGCGTTCCGGCAGGGAACGAACCGGCAATACGGTAACGTTAATTTAGTTTGAAGGAGGGTATGAAATGTCTGAACATGATGGCGGCATCGGTTCCATGATCGAAAAGCTGAAAAAGGAACCCAGGAAAATCGTTTACACCGAGGGCACGGACCCCCGCATTTTAGAGGCCAGCTCCAGGCTTTTGGCGGGATACTTCCTGCACCCGATCCTCGTCGGTAAGCCGGAAGAGGTCCAGAAAGCAGCAGAGGAACACAGCTTTAACATCCGCGGTGCGGAAATCATTGATCCCGAGAATTTTGACCGGATGGATGAGATGGTGGAACAGTTCTGTGAACTGCGCAAGAGCAAGGGCGTGACGCCCGACCAGGCGCGTGAGGTCTTAAAGGGTGCAAATTACTTCGGCACCATGCTGGTAAAAATGGGCATCGGTGACGCGCTTCTGGGCGGTGCCACCTACTCCACGGCGGATACGGTGCGTCCGGCCCTGCAGCTCATCAAAACGAAGCCCGGCAACAAGATCGTCTCCTCCTGCTTTATTCTGGTGCGTCCTTCCGCCACCGGCGAACGTGACGTGCTGGCCATGGGGGACTGCGCGATCAACCTGCATCCCACACCGGAAGAGCTCGTGGAAATCGCGGCGGAGACCGCGGAATGCGCAAAGCATTTCGGCATTGATCCGAAGATCGCCTTCTTAAGCTATTCCACCAAGGGCTCCGGCTCCGGCGAAGACGTGGACAAGATGCGCACGGCTGTGGAACTCGCGAAAAAAGAGCATCCGGAGCTGAACATCATGGATGCCGAGTCCCAGTTTGACGCAGCGGTTTCCCCGCGTGTCGCAAAGACGAAATTCCCCGGCTCCGAAATCGCCGGCTACTGCAACACCTTCATTTTCCCGGATATCAATGCCGGCAACATCGGCTACAAGATCGCGCAGCGCCTCGGCAACTTCGAAGCCTTCGGCCCGATCCTTCTCGGCCTGAACGCGCCGATCAACGATCTTTCCCGCGGCTGCAACGGACAGGAAGTGTACACGATGTCGATTATTACGGCTGCGCTTGCGTAAGACTTCTACCGCCTGCCACGGTGGACGATGTATCCGCTTCGCTCTATTGCTCCAAACACTGCGCCGAGCCTGTAGTCTCGGCTCCGTGGAGCACAAGCCGCTCAGCGGATATCATGCGTCCACCGGGCGCGGCGGATTTTATTCGTTCAATTTCTCATACACAGGTAAAATGTCAAGTGTCGCGAAGTAGTCCTTCGGGGTCTGTGCACGCCGAATCAGGCTGACGCTGCCGTCTTCCTTGAGCAAGAGTTCCGCGCACCAGAGTTTTCCGTTATAATTGTAGCCCATCGAAAAGCTGTGGGCGCCGGCGTCATGCAGGTATAAGAGGTCGCCGACCGTGATTTCGGGCAGGTGGCGGTCTATGGCGAACTTGTCGTTGTTTTCGCAGAGGGAACCGACGACGTCATACATGTGATCCGCGGATTCTTCTTCCTTGCCGAGGACCGTGATGTGGTGATAGGCGTCATACATGGCGGGCCGCATCAGATTGGCGGCACAGGCATCCACACCGATGTACTCTTTGTAGATGTGTTTTTCGTGAATGACCCTTGTGATAAGTGCGCCGTAGGGGCCGGTCATAAAGCGTCCCATTTCGGTGTAAATGGCGATATCGCCGAGTCCGGCAGGCTCCAAAATGGACTCATACTGCCGCTGCACGCCGGCACCGATGGTCAGAATATCATTCGGCACCTCGTTCGGCCGGTAGGGAATGCCGACACCGCCGGAAAGATTGATGAAGGACAGCGCAACGCCGGTCTGTTCGCGGATTTCCACCGCGATCTGGAACAAACGCGCCGCCAGCTGCGGATAATAATCCCCGCCGATGGTGTTGGAAGCCAGGAAGGCGTGCAGACCGAAGCGTTTGACACCCAGCTCCTTCAGACGGCTGTAAGCCTTGAACAGCTGCGCCTTCGTCATGCCGTATTTGGAATCCCCCGGATGGTCCATAATGCCGTTGGCCATTTCAAAAACACCGCCGGGATTGTAGCGGCAGCAGATCGTCTCCGGGAACGGCGTGGCGTCCTCTCCTTCACAGGCGGACAGCAGCGTGTCGATATGGCTGATGTCATCCAAATTGATGATGCCGCCGATGCGGTTGGCATAAGCGAATTCCGAAACCGGCGTGTCATTCGAGGAAAACATGATCTCCTCTCCCGTGCTGCCGACGGCCTTCGCCAGCATCAGCTCCGCTTCGGAAGCGCAGTCAAAGCCGCAGCCTTCCTCCTTCATCACCCGCATGATCTCCGGATTCGGCAGCGCCTTCACCGCGAAATATTCCCGGAACCCCTGATTCCAGGCAAACGCCTCATGCACTTTCCTCGCATTCTCCCGAATCCCCTTCTCGTCATAAATATAGAACGGCGTCGGAAACTCCTTCGCAATCGCCTCCGCCTGCTCCTTCGTCAAAAATGTCGCTTTACTCATATAGCGCCTCCTTCATAACTGCCAATCGATCGGCTCCGCCCCCCGTGCCTTCAGGAAGTCATTGCATTTACTGAAATGCCGGCACCCGAAAAACCCGCGATACGCCGACAGCGGACTCGGGTGCGGCGCCTTCAAAATCAGATGCTTCGGATTCGTCAGCATCTGCGCCTTTTCCTGCGCGGGTCTGCCCCAGAGCATACAGACCACCGGCCGGTCAATCTCATTGACGGTACGGATGACGGCATCCGTAAACTGCTCCCAGCCACGTCCCTTGTGGGAAAAGGCCTGATGGGCACGGACGGTGAGCAGCGTGTTGAGCAAGAGCACACCCTGTCTGGCCCAGGACTCCAGATTGCCGTGGGCGGGGATTTCAAATCCCGTGTCCTCATGCAGTTCCTGATAGATATTGACAAGCGAGGGCGGAATCTTCACACCCTGCTTCACGGAAAAGCACAGTCCGTGCGCCTGTCCTGGCTCATGGTACGGATCCTGTCCGAGAATCAGCACCTTCACTTCCTTTAAGGGCGTGAAATGCAACGCGTTGAAGAGTTCCTCCGAGGGCGGATAGATCACCCGGCTCGCATACTCCTGCTTCACAAAGGTATACAGCTCTTTGTAATACGGTTTTTTGAATTCCCCCGCAAGCGCCGCCTGCCAGTCCCCCGTGATCTGCGCCATCTCTCCTTACTTTCCTTTTTCTTCTATCGCGAGCACGACACTCGCCAAAAGACAAAGCACGCCGAGACAACCGCAGAGCAAAAGGGGAAGTGCGGTCACGATACCGACCACAATCAGGATAATCCCCAGGATACACAGAACGGAAGAAATCAACAATTTTTGCATACTGCCCTCCGCAATCAGATCAGACGCACCGGCACGCCGCGTTCCGCAAGGTACCGCTTCACTTCGGAGATTTCCAGTTCTTTATAGTGGAACAGACTCGCGGCCAAAGCGGCATCCGCTTTTCCGTCGGTCAAAGCCTCGTGAAAATGTTCGCAGCTTCCGGCACCGCCGGAGGCAATGACGGGAACGGGCACCAGGTCCGCGACGGCCCGCGTCAGCACAATGTCATAGCCCGCCTTTGTGCCGTCTGCGTCCATGCTGGTGAGCAGAATCTCTCCGGCCCCGCGCTTCACACCTTCCTCAATCCACTGAAGCGCGTCCAGTCCGGTATCGATACGCCCGCCGTTTTTGTATACATTCCAGCCGCTGCCGTCCTCGCGTCTCTTGCAGTCCACGGCAAGAACGACACATTGCGAGCCGAATTTCTCCGCGCCTTCGTTGATCAGCTTCGGACGGTTGATCGCCGCGGAATTGACGGAGCACTTGTCCGCCCCCTCACGCAGCACCGCCCGCATATCTTCCACCGTGCGGATACCGCCGCCGACGGTAAAGGGGATGAAGACTCTTTCCGCCACACGTCTGACCAGGTCCACGACTGTTTCCCTGGCGTCCGATGTGGCCGTGATATCCAGAAACACCAGCTCGTCCGCGCCCGCGTCGGAATACGCGGCACCGCACTCCACCGGATCTCCCGCGTCGCGCAGCTGTACAAAATTGATTCCCTTGACCACCCTGCCGTCCTTGATATCCAGGCAGGGGATAATGCGTTTTGTATGCATAGTGGTATTATACCATACGGCCCTCGTGAAGGTAAAAACCGGTATCGAACTCACGGGAAGCCCCCTCCCGCAGCTGTTGCAGATATTCCGGGATGCGTGCGCGGTATACGGAAGCATCTGAGAAATAATCGTCGATGGCCTGACGGTAGGCCTCTGTGACCTTCCGCACATAGCTTGCGGTCTTTGTCCTGCCCTCGATCTTGAATGCGCCGATGCCGGCCTGAAGCAGTTCGGGAATATGCCCGATCATGCAAAGATCCTTCGCGGCAAAAACGGCGGTTCCTCTTTCCGTCTCTTCCACGGGGAAGTATTCTCCCGGCCGTTTTTCCTCCACCACCGTATAATTCCATCTGCAGCTTTGCGTGCAGTTGCCGGCATTGGCGTCACGTCCGGTGAGGTATTTGCTGATATGACAGCGGCCGGAATATGCCATGCAGACCGCACCGTGCACAAAGCATTCGAGTTCCAGGTCATCCGGTACCGCTGCGCGGATGGCTGCGATTTCCGTCAGGGAAAGCTCTCTGGCCAGCACAATGCGTCTGACACCCAGATCATACCAGAACAGACAGCTTTCATGGTTCAGATTGTTTGCCTGCGTGGAAAGATGTACCGGCAGCTCCGGACAGATTCTGCGGGCGAGGGAAAACACACCGGGATCCGCGATGATCAGCGCGTCCGGCGAAAGCGGCACCAAAGACGCCAGATACACTTCCACGTCAGTCAGATCGGATTCATGCGCAAAGGCGTTGACGGTGACATAGACCCTGACATCGTTTTCCCGCGCGCAGGCGATGCCTTCCCGCATTTCCTCTTTTGAAAAGTTTTTCGCCTTGGCACGCAATGAGAATGCATCGCCGCCGAGATAGACCGCGTCCGCTCCGGCGCTTACCGCGGCCTGCAATGCCTCCGGTCCGCCGGCGGGAATGAGCAGCTCCGGTTTCTTCCTGCCGCAGTCCTTCCCGTTCATTGTTGTCCGGTCTGCACGGAAAGAAAATTCTTCAAAATCCGCATCCCGACATCCGCGCTCTTTTCGGGATGAAACTGACAGGCGAAGAGATTGTCCTTTTCGACGGCGGCATCGACAGACACGCCGTAAGTGGTCCTTGCTGCCACAAAGGAAGGTTCCTCCGACCGCAGATAATAAGAGTGCACAAAATAGACAAAGGGATTTGTACCGATGTCCCGAAAAAGTCTTGTTTCGCGGGGAAACGTAAGATCATTCCAGCCGATGTGCGGAATTTTCAAGCCCTCGGCCTCCGGAATCCGCAGAATCTTCCCGGGCAGAAGGGAAAGCCCCTTGACGCCGGGAGATTCCTCGCTTTCCTCAAAGAAAAGCTGCAGGCCGAGACAGATCCCCAGGAAGGGCGTTCCTTTCCCCGCGATCTCCCGAATCACCTCCGTCAGTCCGAAGGCGTTCAGCTTTTGCATGGCGTCGCCGAAGGCCCCGACACCGGGTAAAACAACGCGGGACGCGTTGCTGATGACTTCCGCGTCCCTCGTGATTTGCACTTGTGCCCCGAGCAGGCGGAACGCGTTCTCCACGCTCCGGATGTTGCCCGCGTCGTAATCAATGATGGTGACCATTCGTATTATCTGACTCCCGCAATCTGCTGCAATGTCATGGTGTAGGAATACCTGTCTTCTATGGCGTAAATCTGTTTTGCGTATTCAGCAGAAATCCCGTAATCCACCGACAATGCGTTCACAATGCTGTCATACGAGGACTGCACCGCGCTCTGTACGTTAAAGTCAGAGGTCGCGACGGCGGCGTCCATAATGCTGTCGTATGCCGCTGCTCCCTTGATCAGTGCGTTCAAAGCCTCCACACGCTGGCCGCTGCTGCGGTAAGACATGTATGACTCATTGTAATGATCCATCTCCGTGATGAGCTTGGCCTTTTCATAATAGGACTGCGCTTCCTCGCTTAAGTCTTCCTTTCCGTAAAGTTCTTTGTAAGCTTCCTTGTAATTGCCGTTCCTGTAATTCGTCATGGCACGGTTGACGGAAATCCGCTTCGGCAGCAGCATGGCCGGCACGACAAACATCGCGCCCAGCGTGATCGCGAACAGGAACACCACCGCAACCCGTTTCGGCGGAATCCGCTTCTGCGGCGGTCCCTCCGGTACCGGCTTGGGCTTCTTCGGCTTCTTTTCCTTCTTCGGCTTTTCTTTCTTCGGTTTCTTTTCTTTCTTCGGCTTTTCTTTCTTTTCCTTCTTTTCCTTCGGCTTCTTTTCTTTCTTTTTCTTCTTCTTGCCGCCTTCACCCTCGAGCTCATCCAGCACCTTCTGGTTCTGGTCCGTCAGGGACGCGAGTTCCGCGCCGTCCACGACGCCTTCCACGCCCTCGGCCATCCCCTCAATGGAGCCCGCTTCCGGCTGCTCTTCTTCATCATCTTCCGTCAGCGCACGTAAAATACGCTTGAACCAGCTTTCCTTGACTTCACCGTCGTCACCGGCTTCCTTCTTTTTTCTGCCGCGCTTCTTCTTTGCGCGCTTTCCGCCGGCCTCGGGAAGCTCGTCTTCATCATCCTCCGAAAGCCCTTCCAGGAATGCCGCGGCGTCTTCCAGGAGATTGCCGCCGTCGTCCGCTTCGGCAACCTGCGGTGTCACCTGCAGCTCCTGTGCCGCATCCATCAGATCGTCAAGGTCATCGCTCTTGAGGCTGTTCATCAGCGCGTCAAGCTCCGCGATATCCGCCTCTGTGGCGATTTCATCCGGAATGCTTTCCTTTTCGGGAGCGGCGGCCTCTTCCTGCGCAGGCGTTGTTCTGCCTGCGGCGTCAAACATCTTCTCAATATCTTCCGCGCTTAACGTGGCGTTCGGGTCTATGCCTTCCACGGCGGCCATCGCGGCGGAAAGATCAGGCTCCGCAGACGCGCCTTCCGGCATAACAGGAATCTCTTCCTCCATGACCTGAAGCTCCGGTTCGAAGACCGGCTCCGGTTCCGGCGCGGCAGCCTCTTCCTGGGCAGGCGTCGTCCGGCCGGCGGCGTCAAACATCTTCTCAATGTCTTCCGCGCTTAACGTGGCGTTCGGGTCTATGCCTTCCACGGCAGCCATCGCGGCAGAAAGATCCGGCTCCGCGGGTGCGGCGGCCTCTTCCTGGGCGGGCGTTGTTCTGCCGGCGGCATCAAACATCTTCTCAATATCTTCCGCGCTCAGCGTGGCGTTCGGGTCTATGCCTTCCACAGCGGCCATCGCGGCGGACAGATCAGGCTCCGCGGGCGCTGCTTCCTGCGCGGGTGCCGGGGCTTCTTCCGCGGATGCTGCGGCAGCGAGCGCAGCAATTTGTTCCGGTGTTAAGATCGCATTCGGATCATCGGGTAAATCAACCGTCGGCGCGGGCGCAGGTTCCGGCGCAGGGGCCGGGGCTTCTTCCGCGGATGCTGCGGCAGCAAGCGCCGCGATCTGCTCCGGTGTTAAGATTGCGTTCGGATCATCGGGTAAATCCACAGCCGGCGCAGGGGCGGGTTCCGGTTCCGGCGCGGGGGCCGGTGCTTCTTCCGCTGATGCGGCCGCAGCGAGCGCCGCGATTTGTTCCGGTGTTAAGATCGCGTTCGGATCATCGGGTAAATCCACAGCCGGCGCGGGTTCCGGTTCCGGTGCGGGGGCCGATGCTTCTTCCGCGGATGCTGCGGCAGCGAGCGCCGCGATCTGCTCCGGTGTTAAGATTGCGTTCGGATCATCGGGTAAATCCACCGCCGGCGCAGGAGCAGGCTCAGGCTCAGGTTCCGGCGCGGGGGCCGGTGCTTCTTCCGCGGATGCTGCGGCAGCGAGTGCCGCGATTTGTTCGGGTGTTAAGATCGCATTCGGATCATCGGGTAAATCCACGGCCGGCGCAGGTGCGGGTTCCGGCGCGGGGGCCGGTGCTTCTTCCGCAGATGCGGCCGCAGCAAGCGCCGCGATCTGTTCCGGTGTTAAGATCGCATTCGGATCATCGGGTAAATCCACGGCCGGCGCAGGCGCGGGTTCCGGTTCCGGCATCACTTCCGGAATCGGCTCAGGCTCGGGCATAGGCTCCGCTGCTGGTTCTGCAGATGCCGCCGCGGCCAAAGCCGCAATCTGCTCCGGCGTCAGCATCGCGTTTGGATCATCGGGTAAGTCCACCGCAGGTGCGGGCGTAGGTTCCGGTTCCGGCATCACTTCCGGAATCGGCTCAGGCTCAGGCGCGGGTTCGGCAGATGCCGCCGCGGCCAACGCCGCAATCTGCTCCGGTGTCAGCATTGCGTTCGGATCATCGGGTAAATCAACTGCCGGCGCGGGCGCAGGCTCAGGCGCAGGCTCAGGCGCAGGTTCCGGCACCACTTCCGGAATCGGCTCAGGCTCAGGCATCGGCATTTCTTCCATCACCGGCATTTCCGGCATGGCCTCCGGCATCGGAATCTCTTCCGCCATAGGCATTTCAGGCATTGCCTCCGGCATCGGCAGTTCTTCCGTCGCAGGCATTTCAGGCATAGCTTCCGGTATCGGCATTTCTTCCATCGCCGGCATTTCAGGCATTGCCTCCGGCATGGCTTCCGGCATCGGCATTTCTTCCATCGCCGGCATTTCGGGCATTGCCTCCGGCATATCATCGATCATCGCGAATTCTTCCGTCACCAGCGTTTCTTCCGGCATCGGATCAGGCATCCGTTCTGCCGCGATTGAGGTATCACCCTCTATGGCAGCCGCAAGTGCCGCCAACTGATCCGGGGTCATTATCTCTTCCCCCGGTTCCTCCGCCGGCACCAAGATTTCTTCAGGAGCCGGTTTTTCCTCCATCGGCATTTCTTCTGCAACAGGCATTTCTTCCGCCGCAGGCATCGGCATTTCTTCTGCCATCGCCATTTCCGGCATGGCCTCCGGCATCGGAATCTCTTCCGCCGCAGGCATTTCTTCCATCACTGGCATTTCCGGCATCGCTTCCGGTACAGGCTCAGCAGAAGCCTCAGCCAATGCAGCCATCTGCTCCGGTGTCAAAACACCATCCATTCCCTCCGGCATTTCGGGCATTGCATCCATGACCGGATCTTCTGCAGGAATCTCCGGCATTTCTTCCAGCACAGGAATCTCTTCCGCCAACGGCATTTCTTCCGGCATTGGAATCTCTTCTTCAACCGGCATTTCTGGCATGGCCTCCGGCATCGGAATCTCTTCCGCCACAGGCATTTCTTCCATCACTGGCATTTCCGGCATCGCTTCCGGTACAGGCTC
>JAFZLB010000101.1 GCA_017551665.1 Lachnospiraceae bacterium | reverse complement strand
GGCGCGTTGGACGCGCGGCATTCGAGCGTGAACGCGGTCGCGCCATGCTGCGCGCGCGCAAGGCGCATCGCTTCCGTCAGCATCCGCTTCGCCAGTCCTTTGCGGCGGTACGACGGTGCTACGCAGACGTTGTCGATGTAGCCTTCGCCCGCAACCGTCAGCAGGATAACGTAAGCGACGGGCGCGGCGGTGACATCCCCGGCGTTCGGAGGCTCGGCAGCGCCAACCGGTTCCGCCACAAGGAAGAGCGCATCCGCCGCGTCAAGGTACGGGCGGAACATCGCCTCCGTCCACGCCTCTCCGGCGAAGACCTCGCGCTCGATTGCGGCAAGCGCCGCGATATCATCTGCCGTCGCTTTACGGAGGGAAAAGTGCAGATCCTGCGAAGTGTTATTCTTCAACCTTCTCAAACATATCCTTGCCGACACCGCAGATCGGGCATACCCAGTCATCCGGAATATCTTCAAATGCCGTGCCGGGCGCAATCCCGGAATCCGGATCGCCAACCGCGGGATCATAAATGTAACCGCAGGGTGTGCATACATACTTATCCATTTTGCTCATGCCTCCTTCTCTAATGACGGTCGCTGCCGTCTGTGCCTGATTGACAAAAAGATTATACCACACTCCCCTCCTGTTCCGCCATCCGTGGCGGAACGCAAAGCAGTCGGGTCGGTATGGGACATCCGTGTCCGCATACCATATTCCTCGAAGGATATTTGAAAAACCGCGGCGGATACTTTAGAATGGTGTCATTATGAGAATTCTCGCAATGGATACCTCCGGGCCGGTCGCGGCGGTGGCGCTCGCGGAGCGGACAGCGGAGGGAGAAGAAAAACTGATTGCCGGTTTCCGGCTGCAGGCGGGACTGACGCATTCCGAAACGCTGATGCCGATGCTGGAAGCGATGTTTTCGCTCGCGCGCATGGAGCGCGACGCGGTTGATGCCGTCGCGGTGACATCGGGTCCCGGTTCCTTTACGGGCCTGCGCATCGGCGTGTCCGCCGCGAAGGGACTGTGCTTTGCGCTGGATCAGCCGCTCGTCGCCGTGCCGACGCTGGAGGTGCTCGCGTATCAGATGTGGGGCACGGACGGTATCGTCTGCCCGGTGATGGACGCGAGACGCGGCCAGGTCTATACGGCGGCCTATCGCTTTGAAGCGACAGGCGACGGCGCGGAACAACGCCAGCGCTTTCCCCACATGGAGGAAGTGCTTTCCGCCCGCGCGGTTCCCGTGGAGGAACTGGCCGCGGAGCTGAACCGGATTTACGGGGATGCCGGCAACACGCCGCTTGACGGGCAGGAGACGCTTTCCCTGCCCCTCACCTTACTCGGTGACGGCGTCCCGCCGTACCTTGACCGCATGCGCGAACTGCTGACCATTCCCTTCACCGTCGCGCCCTTGCATCGTGACCGCCAGAGTGCGGAAGCGCTTGCCGCGCTGGCCTTCCGCCGCATGGACGAGGGAAAGACCGTCGACGCCGCTTCGTTTTCCCCGGAGTATCTCCGCCCCTCGCAGGCGGAACGCAGTCTGTCGGCGCAAAAGGAGTAATGTCGTGGAATACACTTCCCACAACGAAGAAGAGACCCGCGCGCTGGGTGCGCGGATGGGACGGGAAGCGAAGGCCGGTGCGGTCTTTGCCCTGACGGGTGATCTGGGTGCCGGCAAAACCGTCTTCGCGAAGGGCTTTGCGGAGGGACTCGGCATCACGGCGCCGGTCACCTCGCCCACCTTCACCCTGCTGCAATGCTACGACGGCGGCAGACTGCCGCTCTATCATTTTGATCTCTACCGCATCGAAGACGCTTCGGAAGCGGACGACATCGGCTGCGAAGAATACTTTTCGGGTGACGGCGTCTGCCTGGTCGAATGGGCGGAACGCGCAGAGGAAATGCTGCCCGCGGACTGCGTGCACATCCGCATCGAGAGCGACGCGGTGCAGCCGGAGCTTCGTCACATTTTCGTTTCGGGATCGGATTCGTTCAGATAATCTTTTCGATCGACAATTCCGGATGCATGGCCAGATCAACAAAGGCGCTTCCGACGCGGACCGTCGGGCGCGCGAAGTGATCCTTGTTGATGAAAACCACTTCCCCTTCCCTGCCGTCATTGAGCAGAACGCGCTGCGACAGATAGACATGCACGACATTTTCCAGGAAGGTCATGACCGCCTGCGTGTCATACTTCTGAAGCCCCTCGTTTTCAAAAATGGACACCGCGACAAAGGGACAGAGCGCGTCACGGTACATCCTGGCGCTGGTCACGGCGTCATAGACGTCTGCAATCGCGACGTATTTGGCAAAGGGATCAATGTCCGCCGCGAGCAGATGCGAGGGATAACCGGAGCCGTCGCAGCGTTCATGATGCATGAGGATGGCGTTTTTGATGCGCGAATCCAGCCGCGTATTGCGGATGAGCTCATAGCCCTTCTGCGCGTGCTGCTGGATGATGCGGTATTCCTCCCGCGTCAGGCGGTCGGGCTTTGTGATGATGTCACGCGGCACTAAGAGCTTACCGATGTCATGCAGCAGCCCCGCCTGGGTCAGCACGACAAGATCTTCCTCCGGCAGCCGCAGCCACTGGCCGATCGCGTTGGAGATCAGCGCGACATTGACGGAATGCGCGTAGGTTTCGTCGCTGTACTGGCGCAGGGAATGAAGCATGTCGAACAGCCCCGAGGGACCGCTGGTGTGCTCAATGAGCCCGAGCACCGGCCCGGAGAGCTCTTCCGGTTCCAGGTCCGCGCTCCCCTTCACGACATCGTTGAGTCTGTTGCCGAAATCGCGGAAGGTTTCTTCGAAGTCCTGCTTGAACTGTTTGAATTCCGGCGTCTGCCGCAGACGTTCCGCGTGGGACAGTGTCTCAGCCGCCGCCCCGTCCGCCGTCTTGGCAGGCGCGGTTTCGGCGGGAACGGCTTCCTCGTCGATCAGCACCGCAATGGCGGTCTGTAAACGCAGCCGCGTAATCAGACGCTCGTCGAGTACACTGCCTTTTGCCGCGACGATGTTGTCGCCGTCCATGGAATATATGTTTTCGCCCAACACCATGCCCGGGCGCAACTGGCTTGTCAAGTACTGTTTCATACTCTCAAGTATAGCACGCACGCGTCGCAAAAGCCAATTCCATTGTGTTATGGATGTACAGGAGGGGAGTCGCCGTGGTATGCGCGCATGGATGCGCCATACTACCGACCCGACTGTTTTGCGTTCCGCCACGGATGGCGGAACAGGAGGGGAGTCGCTGTGGTATGCGCGCATGGATGCGCCATACTGATATGTAATGACCTTTGTCAAGAGGATATTTACAAAGATCAACACGCATTATTTAGTTGTTGCTGAACGTATCGGGTAAGAGCTATGTTTATCAGTTCTCGGCATTGG
>JAFZLB010000100.1 GCA_017551665.1 Lachnospiraceae bacterium | reverse complement strand
GTCCAAACAAAAGCGTGAGCAAAAAGGGGATGACCTTTACCACTATATTGTGCGTAAAAAAACAACAGCAAAATATTGTCATAAAGCTGGAAATAAGCAGCAGAGTTCGGTGAATAATCCGTGGTATAAACAATGACTTGCTATTCTTAAATCTAAATAAAATAGGTTTTCTGTGCATAGAGCTATTACTTCTGTCTGATGTTACTGACTGTATATCTGCGTTATCAGCCGCTTTTGCAGTTTACATCTATCTCTCACTCCTGTAAGCACCATATAGTTTCTTCTGGATACTATATGGTAAATGATTTTTTACATTTCTTCCAAGACGACCGATTATTGTTCTGGTCTTTGCCACAGTTTTATTTTTCCCCATATAGCGCTCTTCTAAATCTGCAATCTCTTCTACCCACTCTTTTAGATTTTTAAGGCTGTCTGTAGCACCGCCCTCTCTCATATATGTAAAAATATGATTTGACACTATCCATTCAAAATGTTCCTTCTTTTGATATAACCTATACTGAAAATCCATGTCCGCAGCCAATTTATACCTGTCAAGGTCATAATTCCCTTCAGCTTCGTATATTGATCTAGGCAAAAACATAGACGGATGTCCGAAAGGAATATTGTTATCAATACGCAACTGATTAAAGCGGTATCTATATATAGGTTCCTTATTTTGCTTTACCCTGCAAACATCACCAAATACAATGGGAAACTTTTCTATACTGCAAGATTTTGAAATATCATGTACCCTCTCAAGCGTCCGACTGTGGTAGTAGTCATCTGAATTTAATATGCTCACATAATAGCCTTTGGCATCTCTGACACCTTTATTCATACCATCATAAATTCCACGATCAGGCTCTGAAACATAACGCATCCTGCCATTAAATGTATCTTTATATAAATTCAGAATATCTACCGTTCCATCTGTTGAACCGGCATCATAAATTATGTATTCATAATCCTGAAACGTCTGATTAAGAACACTATCCAACGTATCATGGATTGTGCTGCTGCTATTAAAACAAGTTGTTACTACTGTAAAAAACGGTGCGTTCATTTTCGTTGCAATTCCTTATAAGCATTATTACAAAAGCTCTCTGATAACATGTACTTGATCCATTGTGAGCATCTCCTTTCCTCCTTGCCACTGTTTTTGGAACAACATGACAAGGGTATAAGAATTGAGTAATGCTTGCAATGGATCCTTGCGGGTATCCCCGCTCGCAGCTCCTCCTCATGGCTTTTTGGAGGCTCGCTGCAACAACCTACAAAATGTCGTTGCACAAACCTACAAAATGTTTTGCAACTTCCTATGTTTTTATTTTGCAACATACACATTTAATCGTTTGAGCTTAAAATGCGTAATTCTTCCAAAATTCTAGTATTCATCTCCCTACGCTCTATATCAAAAAACCAACCATATTTGTTAAAATACCTAAATGCTGATTTTATTTGTTCTTTCATCATTTTGAATTGCCGATATGATAGTCTTGCGTGTGTATGTACCGCTGTAACTTCAGGATAAAAAATAGTTTTACCAACTCGGTGCAACCTTCTAATTAAATCAAAGTCTTCATAGTACATGAAAAATCTGTCATCAAATCGCAGCCCTTCTTTTTTTAATGTCGATACACGCAGAAACATAAAACATCCAGATAAACACGGTGGGTTTATTATTCTGTCGTATCCAAAATTCTTCAGAATATAGCGCTCGTTTTCCTTTCTAATGAAGCCTATATTGGGAAGAAAACGTCGTGCAATAGAATTAAAAGGCGTTGGTAGCAACTTGCACAAATACTGTGTATGCCCATTGGGATAAACAATCTTTGGCATCATATAAACCACTTCTTCAGATTGATTCGCGTATTCAACCATACGGTCAATTATTTGCGAATGAAAAGAAATATCCGGATTCACAATACAATGATATCTCGCTTCGTAAACAATAGAGAAATATATCCCTATATTATGAGCAGCCCCATATCCCATGTTGTTCCCGGTAAAAATATAGGTTATATATGGAATATCATTGTAACGACAGGTGGGTTCTTCTGAGTTATCAATAATGAATAATAGTCTGTGTGCAGAAGGCGCATAACTATCGATAACTTTTTCTATATCTGCTTCGGGTGTATTAAAAGTCACCAAAGCAGCAGTGATCCTATCTGTTTTGACCATTACGGTTCTTCTCTTTTTAAGGGGGAACCACCTTCAACCCCTGGGCTTTCCCCACTTTTTCTATAACAGCTTCTCATTTCTTTCGTGTTTATTGCATACAAAAAAGACCGTTGCCGGTCTCTATTATTCTTGGCATTTCAAATTTGAATCTTATCTATTTTATCCAATCCACTTCATCGTTGAAGTAAAAGATTTTGCAGTGATCCGCCAGTTGCAATGCCTGCAGATTCCTCCGCTTCTCATCCTTTTCGTCCAGCCAAATATCTGCATGAAATGGATTTTGAACCATTCTACTACATCTTTGTTTTCTATATCATCCGAAGCATCTGAACCATTGGAATTGTATCATCCGGTTCGTCCATGATGCGTCTGAATCCGTTCCTTTTATAAAAAGATTCCAGCGTCTCTTCATTGTGACATTCAACTAATACGCAACGTCCGCCTACAGCTGCAACAGACATCTGTATGACAGAAAGCGCCAAGTCTATCAACCCTTTTCCGGAGAGGTCTTCTTTTGTTGCGTCATCATTTCTGCTTAATTGACCTATGAGATAGCAGGGTATCTCTCTGATCTTCTGTCCGTAAATCTTCCCGCTAAATCCATCTAGCTCTTTACGTCCGCGAACCGACATATCGTCAGGGAGAACCAAAACCTTTAAACTCAATGCGAAATAGCCAAGAATAAAGAATCTCTTGTTTTTAATCTCCTCCAAATCGCAAACAAGATAAGTTCTGGATTTTGCAATACGCTCAAATTCAATTGCCCTATTACGCAAAAAAGACTCAATGTCTGAATCTTTCTTACACCGGAATGCGGCAAGAATCTCATGAACCTTTTCTTCCGTTCCCTGCAACAACAATTCCTGCAAAGATACAATCAGTACCTCTTTCACGGATTCCCCTTTGTCACGCCTTCACTTTCAAAAAGGTTGCTAATCAGAACCGCGGCTCTGTCTCGTTCCGCTTGCGAATAAGGTGGCACATCAATAGGTATCGCCGGTTCATCGGAATGAATGATGTCCAGAATTCGTCGCTGATCTTCCGGTTTTATAATGACAAACGATTTATCAAATGTTGATGTTGCCACAATGACCTCCTCCTCTCCTTTTGTGTTATATGGGATATTTACTATAGTTATCGGCTCTTTCGCAACCATCGTTTATAGCAAACAGAATTGTATAATAAACGTGCCAAATTGTCAAAAAGCGGATTGCGAGGACTACGGTTATCGTCAATTGCTTTTCGATCATTTGTTTTGTGCCCTTCGGTGACTCAATGGTTGCAGCCGGCCTTCTTAATCATGGCTGAGAGCTGAATTGTAGCCTGGCCACTCTGCCTTACCCCAGTTCCCCTCTCCGCCACTCGTCAATGCCCTCGAGTATAAACTCATGGCGGCTGCCGTCGTCAAGGACGGTGAAACCTACGGCACGGCTCAGCGCAGATTTCTCCGAAGTGTCGTCTTCTTCGATGAACGCCGCGTGCGGCGTCTCATTCGCTCCAATATAAAGATTTCTGTTAGGATTGTCTGTGATTTGCATTTTTCGTAGGCTTCGCCACACGACGCTCCCGCCCCGTGTGGCTGATATACTTCTGTGTCCGCTCCTTCCCGCGTGATGCGCTTGCAACCGCCGCATTCCGAAGTTTCCTGTTTATGTCACCTGTCTTAGTATCTCGACGCCCAATCGGACTTCTGTTGGCTGTCCCATAATCATAATCTCAAGACAGGCGATCCGCTTGTGTCTGTCGGACCACTTTACCAGCCCTTCCAGCCCCATCATGGGACCTTCTGTCACGATCAGTCTGTCATTTTTGCGGTATCCCTTGGACAGTTCGATCACATGTTCCTCGCCGCCAAGTCTCAGCAACAGTTCCTTTTCTTCTTCGTTCACCGGTACCACCGCACCGCCTGTGCCAAGTAATTTGGTCATCGCAGGTATCTTTCTCAAACGCTGCTTGAAGTCGGTAATCTCCTCCGTATCCGCAAAAACATAGCCGTGAAAGGCGATACTCAACCGTCGCTCCCAGACTCCATTGTGCTGATAAAAACGTGCGCCCTGTATGACAAAGATCTCTTCCCCCGGTTGCGCAACGAATTCTCTGCACCACCCGGCAATCTCATATTCATGTCTGGGCTGAACCTGCATGACATACCACATTGCAGAACAACTCTCTTTTCTTAATTCTCTTTCAGGGAAGAGTTTTTTGCCTGTTAGTGATATATCACTAACATTGCATATTCTATCACATTATTTTGTTAGTGACAAATCACTATTATTGTTTCAAATCATCATCGGGAAAAGGGCGCTGTATGGAAAACAATTTTGATACAAGAACGGCTGTCGCAAACCGTATACTCGCACTTTGCGCATCACACGGCATCACGCCGAACGGATTGAGCTATCTCGCTGCTGTCCCTCAAGCCACCATCAAAAGCATCTTGAATGGCGAAAGCCGCAATCCGGGAATTGTGACAATCAAGAAGCTGTGTGACGGTTTTGGGATTTCCCTCGGGGATTTCTTTTCCACACCGGAATTTGAACGACTGGAGCAGGAAATAAAATAGGCATCTTTTTTGACAATCATATCTTCTTATTTTATACTTTTGGGAGTCATTTGCGAAATAACGGGGGAGACTTTCATGCGTCTGTACATTGATCCCGGCACCGGGAGCATGCTCTTTACCATACTGATCGGCCTGATTTCGAGCCTTGTGTTCTTCGGCAGGAAGCTGCTGCTGAAAGCAAGCTTTGTGCTGCACGGAGGGAAGGCGCAGAAAGCCGGAAAGGAAGACCGCGTCCCCATCGCGATTTTTTCCGACCACAAGCGCTACTGGAACGTGTTCGAACCGGTCTGCGACGAACTGGAGAAACGCGGAGCGTCCGCGGAGTATCTGACGGCTTCGCCCGACGACCCCGCACTGGAAAAGGAATACACGCACATCCAAACGCGTTTCATCGGCGAGGGCAACGCGGCCTTCGCAAAGCTCAACATGATGCGGGCCGATGTCATTCTTTCCACGACGCCGGGGCTGGACGTATACCAATGGAAGCGCTCCAAATACGGCGGTTATTACGTGCACGTGCTGCATGCCGCCAATGACCCGGTCGCCTACCGGATGTTCGGTCTGGATTACTACGACGCGTTGCTGCTGTCGGGCGCTTATCAGACGGCGCAGATTCGTGCGCTGGAAACAAAGCGACATCTGCCCGAAAAAGAAATCGTCCTGGCCGGTCTGCCGCACATGGACGCAATGGCCGCACGCCTGCAAAAGGCGGGACCGGAAAGCCACGACGGCGTGAACGTGCTTTTGGCGCCTTCCTGGGGCATCAACGGCATCTTCAGTGTTTACGGCGCTTCCGTCATCGAGGCGCTGCTGCAGTGCGGACACCATGTCATCCTCCGCCCGCACCCGCAGTCCCTGCAGTCGGAAAAAGAAATGATCGAAGACCTGCGCACGCGCTTTCCGGACAGCGAAAAGCTCGAATGGAATTTTGACAACGATAACTTCGAGGTGCTGCGCCGCTCCGATATCCTGATCTCGGACTTCTCCGGCGTCATCTTTGAGTTTGCTTTTGTCTTCGACAAGCCGGTGATCTACGCGGACACCTCCTTTGACAAGGGACCGCTGGACGCCTGGTGGCTCGAAGAGGATCTCTGGACCTTTTCCGCGCTGCCGCGCCTCGGCCATGCCCTGCAAAAAGAAGATTTGCCGCGCATCGGCGAGGTGATCTCACACTGTCTGACGGATGAGGGTTTTGCAAACGCCCGTGCCGCATTACGCGACGAGACCTGGGTGCACCGCGGTGAAGCGGCTGTCCGTGTCGCGGAATATCTCATCGAAAAGCAGAGAACGCTGACGGCCCAAAACGACATGCCGGATGAACTGCCCGCGCCGCAGGCGTCCTGAAGGGAGACGCATCTATGGGCACTCTGCTCTACCGGCTCATCCTGCTGCCGCTCATCTTTCTGCTGGAAATCATTTTCGTCCTGATGTACCGTCTGATCGGAAATCCCGGTGCGGTTCTGCCGCTCCTGAGTCTGGTCGTGTCTCTGCTGACACTGCCGCTCTATCGCCGCGCGGAAGCAATGCAGGAAGAAGAGCGGGCGCGCGTGCTTGCCATGGAGCCCTTTATCGCCCACATCAAAGAAAGCTTTGCCGGCAGCGAGCGCCGGATGATCATGGACACCTATTACCGGCAGCAGTCCTACACCCCGCTGAAGTCGCTGCGCAGCACGCTTTCGCTGTTATTGCAGGTGCCGTTTTTCATGGCCGCCTATCTCTACCTTTCCGGACTGGATACCCTGCAAGGTGCGTCCTTCCTGTTCTTGCAAGACCTCGGCGCGCCGGACAAGCTGCTGACAATCGGCAACACGCAACTCAACCTGCTGCCGATCCTGATGACACTGCTCAATGTCCTCTCCGGTATGGTCTACACGAAGGGCTTTCCGCTCCGCGAAAAGCTTCAGACCTACGGCCTGGCACTGCTCTTCCTTGTACTGCTCTACAACTCGCCCGCGGGGCTTGTGCTGTACTGGACCTGCAACCAGATCTTTTCGCTTTTGAAAAATCTGCTGTCCCTGCGCAAGAAAGAGAAGGTCGGCGGGGACAACGACGCCGCTCCGTCGCAGGACAGACAGCGCGGCGTACTCCTGCTCTTTCTTGCCGGCGCTGTATTTCTGACCCTGCTCACCGGTCTGCTCATCCCGTCCGCACCGGTTGCCGATGAACCGCTGGCCTTCGTGCCCGCCGTTGCCTTTTATCATCCGCTGCGTCTCATCCTCGCCACCGTTTGCGTTGCCGCCGGTGTGTTTCTGTTCTGGGGCGGCGTGGTGTATTACACCGGCAGCGCAAAAACACACCGCCGGATCGCGTCGCTCTACGCGGTGCTGAGCGTCCTCTTCACCGTCAACTACATGGTCTTCGGCAGAAACGCCGGGGTCCTCACGGCGGACCTGATCTACGAGGAAGCGCCTTTCTTTTCCGCGACGGAAGTGATTCTGAATCTGCTGCTGATGGCCGCGCTTGCAGCCGTCGTGCTGCTGCTTATACGAAAGCTTCCCGTATTCCTGCGCTACGCTCTGCCGGTCCTGTGCCTTGCGGTCACGGTCCTCGGCGTGATGAATCTGTTCACCGTTTCCCGCGTCGTGGGCGAAAGCCGTGCGGAACGGGACGAAGACACCGTGGCATCGCTTTATGAGGAAGACGGCAGCGTCCGCGAAATCCTTGCGCTCTCTTCCACAAAGCAAAACGTTGTCGTCATCATGCTGGACCGCGCGATCGGTGCCTATGTGCCCTTCCTGTTGCAGGAAAATCCGGCGCTGGCGGAAACCTTTTCCGGCTTCACCTTTTATCCGAACACCTTGAGCCACGGCAGCTATACGATCTTCGGTGCACCGGAGCTTTTCGGCGGCTATGAATACACCGTCGACGCGATGAACGAACGAGCGGATGTCCCCCTCGTCGAAAAGCACAACGAAGCCTTGAAGGTTCTGCCGCGTCTGTTTTCGGAAAACGGATATGATGTGACGGTCTGTGATCCGCCCTACGCCGGCTACCGCTGGAAGCCCGATCTTTCGATCTACGACGGGCTTGCGGGCGTGAAGGCTTATGTCACGGAAGGGATGCTGCCGGACATCGTCACCGGTTACGAAGCACCGGACAGTATGGAAAGCCGCGGACGGAATCTGTTTTTCTACGGTCTGTGCAAAGCCTCGCCCCTTGTGCTGCAGCCCGCACTCTATGACGAAGGGCACTATCTGTCCTCCCCCACACGGGAAGGCTACCCGCGTCAGTTTATGGAAAGCTTTAACGTGCTGACGCAGCTGATTTCGCTGACACGCGCCGATGCCGCGCTGCCCGGACAACTGATCCTGCTGCAAAACGCTTCCACCCACGAACCCGTGGAGCTGCAAAAGCCGGAGTACCTTCCCTCGCTGCACACGGACAACAGCGCCTTTCCGCAGGAAGAACGCGTGACGCTGCCGGACGGAAACACGATGCTCATGCAAAACAGCGTGCACATCAATCATTATCACGTCAATATGGCGGCGCTGCTGCAGCTGGGAAAATGGCTGGATTATCTGAAGGACGCCGGCGTCTATGACAACACGCGCATCATCATCACCTCGGATCACGGCCGGCATGTGGGACAGTTTCCGGCGCTGATCGTGGATAACAAATGGGACGCAGCGCGGGCCAATCCGCTGCTGCTGGTCAAGGATTTCGGCGACGACGGTGCGCTCACGATCTCGGAGGAATTCATGACGATCGCGGATGTGCCGGTGCTCGCGACGGAAGACGTGATTGAAAACCCCGTCAATCCCTACACCGGCAAGACACTTTCTTCCAAAGAAAAAGACGCGCATCGTCAGCGCGTCCATACGTCCCATCGCTGGGATCCCGCGTATCACGGGGAAACGGTTTTCGATCTCTCGGACGGTGTCTGGTACAGCGTCGAGGGGGATATCAGGGTGAAGGAGAATTGGGTACGGGAGTGACGTTGTTTAACTGGTTTTTGAGGTTCTCATACATCATCTGCGCGATCCCCAATCCCTGCGTTTCCGTCGCGGTTTTACTCAACTCCTGTATGGTGTGATCCGTGAAGAAGTCCACGAGCTTGCTCGTTCCGTCGTTCTTGTCCTCGCCGGACTCCCGCTTGAAAAAGTCCACGGACTTCTGCATCTGTTTGAACACCTGCTCCAAAAGATAGGCCTCAAATTCCTTACACGCGCTCATCAGCTCCTCGTCGGTCGAGGCCGCCGAGGTGCGCTTCGCGGTCTCACGCAGCTTGTCGATGTTGGCGCGCTGCGCGTCCTGAAGGGCGACTTCCGTCGCAAGATTGGCACTGCTTAAATTTGATAATTCCATACGTTACCTCTTGAGCTGATTCGCGGTCTGCATCATGGAATCCGTTGTGGTGATGACGGTGGAGTTCATCTCATAGGCGCGCTGCGCGACGATGAAATTGACCATCTCCGTTGCCACATTGACGCCGGACCCTTCCAGATATCCCGTCGCGATCGTGCTCTTCACCAGGTTATCATTTGTGGCTTCGTTGATCGCGGGACCGGAGGCCGCCGTCTCCGCAAAGGCGCTATTGCCGCTGCGTTCCAGGCCGCCGGGGTTGTTGAACTGCCAAAGACCGATGCGCTGGCCGATGTTCTGCGGCACATCGTTCTCGTCCGGATACATAATGCTGCCGTCCTTGCCGATGGACAGTCGCGAAGAAATCCGTCCGCCGCCGACATGAATCTCATTGCCTTCGGTATTCAAAATCGGATTGCCCTCGGAATTCGTCAGCACCAACTCCGTGCCGTCCAGGTTACCGAGCGCCCAGGTAAAGTCGCCGTTGCGCGTGTAGCGCGTCTCGCCGGTTTCGTTGTGGTAAGCGAAAAGTCCCTCGCCCTGGATGGCAATCGCGGTATTGGAATCATTGGCCAGCAGCGAACCCTGCTTGAAGAAGTTGGTGATCGCGTTGACGCGCACGCCTAAGCCCACCTCGGAATCCGTCGGCTTGGGATCGCCGTTCGCCGTCGTCGAAGGGGACTGCAGATCCTGATACAACAAGGATTTGAACTGCACGCCCTGTGCCTTATAGCCCACGGTATTGACGTTCGACATGTTGTTGGCGATGGTGTCAACGTTTGTCTGCTGCGCGTTCATGCCCGCCGCGCCTGTCCATAAGCTTCGTACCATGATATACCTCCTGTCTGATATTGCTAACCCCACGGATTGCTCCGCGCTTCGCGCTCCCGCAATCCTGCAACCCTTCGGAAATCGCGCCGCTCGCATTCTGCTTCGCGTCGCTTTTTTCCTCAGGTTTGTGCGGGTCATAAAGTCATGCCGTCTGTCTTGCAAGCAAGCCACCGGCTTGACTTTATTCCCCTTGGGTTAGCCGTTCAGCCGCCCAACCTGCGATACCGCGGTCTCCATTGTCTTGTCGATGGACTGGATCATCGTGGAGTTCGCCTCATACTGCCGTTGCACGGCAATCATGTTGACCATCTCGTCCACCGTCGACACATTGCTCTGTTCCAGATATCCCTGATACACCTGCGCCGTCGCGGGAATCTGCACCGCGTCCTCCGTCGGCTCAAAGAAGTTTTCGCCGTAACGCCAGAGCGTATTGTAATCCTCAAAATCCGCGAGACCGATCTGTCCGACAATCTGTCCGCTCTGCCAGATCTGTCCCTGGGAATTGACGCTGGTGCTTAAGTCCAGCGGATCCAGCACGATGTGATTGCCCTGCGGATCCAGCACGTAATCCCCTTCCTGCGTGACCAGCGTGCCGTCCGTGCGCAACGTGAAATTCCCGTCGCGCGTGTACATGACATTCGTCTGTCCCGCTTCGTCGCGCCGGATGTTCTCCGCTTTATTCGTATATTCGATCATGAAAAAGCCGTTGCCCGAAAGGGCGAAGTCGAAGTTCTCGTCCGTGACCTTGAACGGACCCTGGGACCAGTCCACGTAAGTCTCTCCCAGCTTGACGCCAAGATTCAGCGTGCCGATCTGCCGCGTGGTGAAGGGTGCTTCGGAGCGGTCCTTGATTTTCAGACCCAGTACATCGGAGAACGGCTGGGAAACGCTCCCTTCCTTCTTGAAGCCGGTGGTGTTGACGTTGGCGAGATTGTTCGCCACGACATCCATGCGGTTCTGTTCGTTGCGCATCCCGCTCCATGCGGTGTACAGGCCCTTGATCATGTTTTTTACTCCTTAATCGTCGTGGTACCCGGCCAAAAACTCCACGTACCTTCCCGTTCCGACCGCGACGGCCGTCATGGGATCCTCCGCCGTAACGGTGTTGATGCCGGTCTTCGATGCGATGAGGTCTTCGAGACCCCTGAGCAGCGCACCGCCGCCGGTCAGGACAATACCTCTGTCCGCGATATCCGCCGCAAGCTCCGGCGGTGTTTTTTCCAGAACGGAGTGGATTGCTTCGACAATCTGTGCGGTTGTCTCGCGCAATGCCTCCTCCGTTTCTTCGCTGGATACCTTTACCGTCTTCGGCAGACCCGTGACCAGGTTTCTGCCCCTGACGTCCATGTAATCGATCTCCGCGTGCGGGTAAGCGCTGCCGATTCTGATCTTGATATCCTCCGCGCTGCGTTCCCCGATCAGGAGGTTGTGTTTCTTTCTCATGTAGCGGACGATGGCTTCGTCGAAATCATCCCCCGCGATCTTGACGGATTCGGAAACCACCGTGCCACCAAGAGAAATCACCGCGATGTCCGATGTGCCGCCGCCGATGTCAACAACCATGTTGCCGCAGGGCTTTGTGATGTCGATGCCCGCGCCGATGGCCGCCGCAATCGGTTCCTCGATGATGCGCACGTCTCTCGCGCCCGCCATCAGTGTCGCGTCCTCAACCGCCTTCCGCTCCACTTCCGTCACCCCGGAGGGCACGCAGACCGCGATGAGCGGCTTGCGGAAGCTTCTTCTTCCGATCGCCTTGGTGATGAAATGCTTCATCATCTGCTCCGTGACCTTGTAATCCGAGATCACGCCCTGTCGTAAGGGTCTCACCGCCACGATGTTGCCGGGCGTACGCCCGAGCATGAGCCTCGCGTCCTCACCGATCGCTTTGATCTTCTCCGTATCGCGGTCATAGGCGACCACCGAAGGCTCCTTCAGGACCACGCCTTTGCCGCGGATATATACCAAAATGGACGCTGTGCCCAGATCTATCCCGATATCACTGTACTGCATCTGTGTTAACCCCTTTCATCGCGCAAAAATTCAATTTATATTATAGCGCAATTTGCGAGGGTATTCAATATGCGTATAGGCCACGGATTGCTCCGCTGCTTCGCAGCTCCCGCAATCCTGCGAAAATTCGGAAATCGCATCGCTCGCTGCGCTTCGCGCTGCTGTTTTCCTCATTTCCGTTGCCTTGCCAAATGTCAACACGTCCCGGCAAGCGAGCTTGCCGTCCGCGTTGCCGCTTGGCAAGAGCCTATACGCGAAAGAAGAACCCGCTTCACCCTTTTGAAACGGATCCTTCCGTCATTTGGTTGTTTTCATCTTGTCACGTCCTTGTTTTGTGTGATGAAAGCTGTTTTGTTTTACACTCTGTTTATCGGCCTGCCCGTATCAAAACTTAACCCCGCGGAAGAACTTTTTCCGCAGGGTTTGATTTCGAACGAATATTCTGTTTTTGCCTGCACACCGCCGCAGCAGGCCAAACACGCCGCGCCTACGCGCCGCCGTCCTCACACCGCGCCGCCAGATCATTGATGACCTCTCCCGCGATCAGCAGCCCCGCCACGGAAGGCACGAAGGCCGCGGAGCCGGGCGGACGATGATGCGTCGCCGGTTCCTCCGTGGAATACACCACCTTCAGCGCGTCAATGCCGCGCGCCCTGCATTCCCTGCGCATCACTTTCGCCAGCGGGCAGACGCTGGTTTCAAACAGATCCGCCACCCGCAAGGCACCGGGCTGTTTCTTGTTCCCCGCGCCCATCGCGGACATCACGGGCACGCCCGCCGCCTTCGCCGCTTCGATGATCGCAAGCTTCCCCGTCACGGTGTCGATGGCGTCCACCACATAATCATATTCGTCAAACGAAAATTCCCCGATCGTCTCCGGCAGCACGAAGGTTTTGTACGTCCGTACCGCACAGTCCGGGTTGATTTCCTTCACACGCTCCGCGAAAACCTCCGCCTTTGCGCGACCGACCGTTCCCCGCGTCGCGATGATCTGACGGTTCAGATTGGACAGTGCGACGGTATCGTGATCAATAAGATCCAGCGCGCCGATGCCGGAACGCGCCAGCGCTTCCACAACATAACCGCCCACGCCGCCAAGACCGAAGACCGCGACACGACGCTTTGCGAAAGATGCCACGCACGCTTCCCCGTACAACAGCACCGTCCGTTCCAGAAATTCCGCCGCCCCGCTCATCCGCCGATCACCTCTTTCAGAAGTGTCCAGTCGGACTCCCGCACGCAGTCCTTCACCTTTTCGAAACGCTCCCGCTCCGCGTCCGGAATGCGGTAGCCCTTCGTCTGCCGCAGTAAGCTGTCGATGCTCTCCAGATCAAACATCTCCGCAAACTCCAGCACGGCCTCATACAATTCCTGCAATTCCTCCGGATCCATTTCCGGCAAATCTTCTTCCGTTTCCTCCGCAAGGCTGCCGAAGTAAGGCTCCAGCTGCCGTATCATATCACGGTATGACTGCAACACCTGCGGTGCCGCTTCCCGCACAATCCGCATCGCTTCTTCCTTTGAGAGATCTTCGCTGAATTCCGGCAGATCAATCTCCACCGGCACAGGCGCCGCGTCGGACGAAACCGCCCCCGCATCGGAAACCGCGTCCGCAACCGCCGCAGCATTCTCCTCGTCTGCAACCGCAGGCGTTTCCTCTCCTGCCGCTGCCCGCGGTTCCGCGAATGCCCCCGGACGCTCCGCCGCCTGCTCCTGCTGCCGTGACGTAGCCGCCTCCGCAGGCAAACGCGTCTCCGCCACAAAGCGCCCGCCTGCCGTCATGGCATCGTCTTCGTCCGCTTCATTCTCCAGCATCAGCGCCTGCAGGATGGGATTCGCGTATTCGGCGACACGTTCCTCCGCCCGGCGTTCCACCTCCGCCATGGCACTGCGCAGCTTCTCCGCTTCTTCCCACTGTGCCTTGGCGTTGCGCCGGAAGACCTCGTTGATGTGATCAACGATCATTTCAAATTCGTCACCGCGATCCAGCCCCTTCACATGCTGCATGCTCTCCGCGTCAAAGGAAAGGTCTTCGATCTTCGTATCCAGCAAAAGGAATCTGCTCTTCAGATAGCGGCTGATCCGCAGCAACAGCAACAGACTGACCGCCAGGCAGACGAGACAGACGCCCACGATGATCATCACCAGCCGCCGCAGCTGCGTCTGGATCCAGGTGTAATCGATATCCACGCCGACCGCGCCCACAACTTCCCCGTCCAGATAAAAGGGCGCGTAGGCGCTCAAGTGCGTTCCCCAGATATCGGTGGTGGGTTCATCCGCGGCCGTCGGCGTTCCGTCCAGCGCAATCAGTGTCTCCGGAAAATCATTGACGGCGCCGCCGATGGACGAAGGCTCATCCGGATCGGAGTCCACCCAGATCACGGGAATGCCTTCGTCATCATATTTCACGGTATAAACATACTGCACCTCATTGTGATCGCGGAAGACCACGAGCGTGTCCATGACGGTCTGATAATCCGCCGAATTCTCATCGCCGGGAGAAAGTCTTGCATGCGCGGCGGCATCCACCAGCTCCGCGCAGCTTTCCGCAATACCCAAGGATCTGGACTTCAGCTCGGTCAGGAAGACCTTCTGCGCCTGCATGTACAGCAGCACCCCCAGCACGGCATAGGACACTACCAAAAGCACAACGATGGTAACGAAAACACTGCGGATTACGCTCTTCCTGCGTTCCGTCTGCTTCTCCGCCGCCTGCTCCTGCAGCCCTTCGTTTCTGTTTTCAGGACCGGATAAATCTGCCATAATCCTCCAGCTTCCTCGCGTTCTCCGAAAGTGCCTCCGCACCGATGAGCCTTGCGGAGCTCTTCAGCGCGTGGACTTTAATCGTGAAGTTTTCGAAATCATCCTCTTCCAACATCCGCTCGATCTCGTCCGCCTTCTTCGTAATGCTCTCATAGAACTGTTGCAGCGTCTTCTCCATCAGTTCCTCACCGGCCAGATATTTCATCGCCGTATCATAATCCAACGTGCCGCTGTTACGGTACAGCTTCTGCAGCGCGCTCCCCGCTTCCTCCGCGGGAATCGGCCCTTGCGTCTGTGCCGTCGTCTCTTCCGCGGGGCTGTCCTCCGCGGCTTCCTCCGTCACCGTCTTTTCTTTGCCGATGTCTTCCGGCAGGAAGGTATACAGCTTCCGGTTCCATTCGCCGTCCTCCTGCATGACACGGAAGAACAGACCAAAGGTACCCCTGCCGCAGTTGACGGCAATCGTGCTCGAGGCCTTCCGGACAATGACGCGGTCAAACTGCACTTCCGCTTCCACGAGCGCGACGATTTCGGACAGCTCCTCCTCCGACAGTCCGACATGCGTGATGAACAGCAGCGAGTTGTCGATCAGCTTCTTTTTGCGCAGCGCGTAGCGGACATACTGTCTGCGGTATCTGCGGTGTTCGCCGCCGAAGACCCTGCCCAGCGTCGTGGCGGAATTGCGCATGCGGATCATCGGATGCAGCATCAGCGCGTTGGTGATGGCATACACGCCCGCGCGGATTCTGCCGCCCCTTGCCAGCAGTGCCGCGGAGTCCAGAATAAAGCTCATCCGGATCTGCTGCCGGAGCTGTTCCATCTGCGTCAGCAGCCGCTGCACGTTTTCCTTGCGTTCCGTCTGGTACGCGGCAAACAATGCCAGCAGCCCCGTGCCGCCGGAGATGCCGGTGGAATCAAAAATGTCCACGTTGCCGAAGGCCGCCGCGGCAGCCTCCGCGTTTGCAAAGCTTTCGGAGGCGCGTTTCCCGATGGAAACATGAATGACATGCTGCGCCTTCGTCAGCTGCTCCGCGAAGAAACGTTCAAAGTCCGCAACCGTCGGCGGTTCGCTGTTCGCCTGCCGCAGCGGGTCATCCAGATACTGCATCAGCGCGTCGGAATCCACATCCGTGTTGTCGAAGAACAGACCCTCCTCCGTGCGGACATACTGGTTGATGACGGGGATGTGATATTTCCGGAGCAGCTCCTCCGGAAGATCCGCGCAGGAATCACAGGTGATGACGATGCGTCTGCGGCTGACATGCCGGCCGACCACCGCCTCGCGGTTGGCCTCGATCATCGTCGCGCCGGTGCGCATCACCAGCGACGGCGGCAGCACGTTCAAGAGCGCAGCCTCTAACTGCTGACCGCTCACGGGCTTCAAGAGACAGCCGTCAAAGCCGCTGGCCGCATACAGCGCCTGGTTTTCGCTTCCGGCGTTCGCTGTCAGAATCAGCACCGGCGTCTCGCGGTTTAAGCCGCCGCGCTGCGAGCGGACTTCGCTTATGGTATCAATGCCGTCCATCTCCGGCATCAGATGATCCATGAAAATGACATCGTATTTTTTCCGGAAGGTCATGGACAGACATTCCCTGCCGCTCTTCGCGAGATCAATCTGCAGCTTCGTCTGTGCCAGCAGCTTACTCTCCACCTGCAGATTCAGTTCGTTGTCATCCACGATCAGCAGGCTCGCGCCCGGTGCCTCAAAGCTCTGCCGGTACTGCTCCCGCTCGCGCATGTTGCGGCTCGCGTGAAGGTGCAGCTCACCGACGCCGGTTTCGTCCACAATCTCCTGCGGCACGGAAAAGGCGAAGGTCGAACCCTTCGTATACACGCTGTCCACCGTAATCTCGCCGCCCATGAGATCGGCGATCTGCTTGACGATGGAAAGCCCCAGGCCCGTTCCCTCAATGCTGCGGTTCTTTTCCTCATCCACGCGCCGGAAGGCATCGAAGAGACCGGGCATGACCTCCTTGCGGATGCCCATGCCGGTATCCTCCACGCGCCAGGTGACGCGGACGTTTTTCTCACTCTGCCGGTCACACTGGACGGAAAGCGTGATGCTGCCCTCCTGCGTATATTTGACGGCGTTGTTCAGCAGATTGATGAGCACCTGCTTGATGCGCACCTCATCACCGAAGAGCGCGGTCGGCAGGGAAGGATCCACATTGACATGAAACTTCAGCCCCTTGCCCTCGGCGCGTCCCCAGATCATGTTCACCACTTCCGAGAGCATCGCGCCCGTCTCATAAGACACCGGCACGATGTCCATTTTACCGGACTCAATCTTCGACTTGTCCAGAATGTCATTGATCAGCGAAAGCAGCATCCGCGACGCGCCCTGGATGTTGCGGTTGTTTTCCACGACCTCGTCCGAAGCGTTTTCGTCCCGCATGTTCATTTCGTTCAGACCGATGATGGAGTTGATGGGCGTGCGGATCTCATGGCTCATACTGGAGAAAAAGCGGTTCTGCGCACGGTTCAATTCCTCGATCTCCGTCTTTTGCGCCGCCAGCATTTTTCTCTCCTGATCGGAAACATAGAGCTGGAAGATAAACATCGTGGCGATCTGCGCCGCCATGATGACAAACAAAAGCACATTGTCGCGGAAGTTTACCGCGGGCGTATAGGTAATGACCCAGGGCGGATTCAGCCAGCTGACGCCGAAAGCGACGCCGGTGGTGACGGTGTTCAGCAACAGCAGCGCGTTGCGTACCGCCCGGTCTTTGATCGTCAGATAGATAAACACGAAGGCCATGACGGACCAGTTGAAGGCACCGCCCTCCACGCCGCAGCCGAAGAAAAAGGCAAAAGGGACAACGATCAGGGCGAACAGGGACCCGATGACAACCGGAATGGTATGAATCAGTTTGTTCTTCAACACAAGCACGAAGGTGACGGATTCCACCAGCAGACACAGGACATAGAACCCGGTCTTCAGCGGATGGAAATAGGATACGGTAAGCACGGTCGTCCACAGCAACAGCTGCGCGACGGACAGCGCCACGAGAATGATATACCTGCGCTCGTAGATATCCCGCGAAGGATCTGTAATTGTCTTCAGAAACCGTTCGCTCATCCGCGTCCCCCGCTCTTTGCGTCTTCCAGCACGCGCTGTAACACGCGTTCCAGCTCCTGCCGTTCCACGGGCTTTGCGATAAACGCGTCAAAGCCCTCCGACAGATACATTTCCTTCGCGCCGCTGACCGCGTTGGCCGTCAGGGCAATGATGATGTTCCTGACGTTCTTTTCCTTCTCCATCACGCGAATGCGGGATGTGGCCTCGACGCCGTTCATCCCGGGCATCATGTGATCCATGAAGATCACGTCGAACCGTTCCGTAAACGCTTTCCGGACAGCCTCTTCGCCGCCGGAGCAGCAGGTCACTTCCATTCCGTAGGCACCGAACATCCGCTGCGCCACCATCAGATTCATGGACTCGTCATCCACGACCAGTGCCCTCAGCCCCGCAAAGGAAACCGGCGCTTCTTTTTGCAGCACACGCCTGGCTTCCTCCGCCGATTCCGCGTTCAACAGATCCACCAGCGGGAAGGCGTACAGCGGTTTCCAAAGCACCGTGACGCGGGAACCCGGCGAGGGCCGGAAGCTGTTTTTCGCCACCACGATCACATGCGTGCGGTCGCAGAGCACGTCATAAAAGGCGGGATCGCGGCTGTATTCCTCATCCGCCGTAAAGAGATGAGAGAAGCTCTGTGTCTCCATCATCTGCCGCAGATCCTCCTGCGTGGTCACGCGTTTCATGGTCAGGCGGAAGTCGCTGATGATATGGAAAATCATCTGCGTATAAAAATCACGCACGGCAGGCACGGGGAATTTCAAAGGATCCTGATAGAAGGCCACGAGGATTTTTTCCGGCTGTCTGATTTGCATACATCTGCCCGGGTCCGCCACCTGCTGCGGGATGCTGATGTGTACGCGCGTCCCCTCGCCCGGCACGGAAGAAATGCTGCAAAAGCCGCCCATCCGGTACACGAGGCCGTTCAGAATCGGGAAGCCCAGACCCAGTCCGCCGGTACGTCTTGCGCGGTCCGCGTCGGCCTGGTAGGAGGTGGTGCGAATCCGTTCCAGCTCCGCCGCCCGCATACCGATGCCCGTGTCCTGCACGTCGATGTTAAGATTGATGCCGTAGTCTCGTTTGTCCGCGTACAGGCTGACGAGAACGCCGCCCTTTCGCGTGAACTTGATCGCGTTTTCCGTCACCTGCCGCAGAATCTTTTTGACGAAGCGGACATCGCCGAAGAGCTTTACCGGCAGATCGGCCCGCACATCCAAAAGCACATCCGGCAGCTCCTCCCGGTCATACAGCTCCAGATCCGTCACCACGTCGTTCAACACAGAGGAGATCATGTACTCCTCTTCCGACAGGCTGAGCTTTCCGCTGTCGATTTCCGTATAATCCAGCATGTCCGTGATCTGCTCCGACAGACGCCTGCCGGCGCGGAACACCTGCTCCGCCCGCTCCTTCTTTTCCGCGTCCTTCGCCTGCTGCATCATGATGCTGCCGACACCCGTGACCGCGTTGATCGGGGTACGGAGTTCATGCGAGACATTCGCGAGGAAATCCTCCGTCCGCTTCTGGGAACGCTCCAACTCCCGGATCTCCAGCTCGTCGCTGCTCAAATCCGTCCGTCGTTTGATGATGATGCGCTCCGCAAGCCAGTAAGAGAAGCCCGCCGCAAACAGATGCAGCGCGATGCGGGACAGGTACAGCGCGTTGAATTCCAGCTGCACCTCCTTTGTGACAAACACCAGATACGCCTGCCAGAGCACGCAGAACACATACAGCCCCAGGCCGATGCGGATGATGCGTTTGTCGTCGGTCTGTGCGAAGAGTGCGAATTCCAGAATCACGATCGGCGTGATGTCAAAGACGGAGGACGGATGCACGCCGTGGTATATGATGATCGCCCAGACGATGACCGTATAGATCCAGAGACGCTGTTCCTCCGTCATCCTTTGCCGCACATGCAGTGTCCAGGCGGCCATCGTGCCGAGGAACAGGAAGGGCAGCTCCCACATCTCCCAGTCCATGATGGGCGCGTAAACCCCAACGCCGAAGAGGGACGCCGACATCACGATCAGGATGGCAAGATGCACGCTCTTTAAGCGCTCTTTTTCGTAGTATTTTTTCCTGTTCATGTTCCGAGAATCAGTCTCAACACGCGTTCCAGTTTATGCCGTTCCACGGGCTTTTCCACGAATTCGTCAAAGCCTTCCGACAGAAGCATTTCCCTCGCGCCGCTGACCGCGTTGGCTGTCAGCGCCACCACCGGCGTCTTGGTCAGCTCCGCACGCTGCAGTTCCCGGATGCGTCGCATCGCTTCCACGCCGTCCATTTCCGGCATCATGTGATCCATGAAGATGATGTCAAAGAGCTCTTCGCCGACACGGCGGACAGCCTCCGCGCCGCTCTCCGCGGTCTGCACCTCCATCCCGTAGGCACCGAAGATGCTCTCCGCCACGAGCAGGTTCATGGGCTCGTCATCCACCACCAGCACCCGGATGCCGCTCCAGTCGGTATCGTCCTTGTCCGATAAGGCACGCTCCCATGCTTCCCAGGGATGCTCCTCTTTGCCCAAAAGTTCCTTCAGCCGTCGCGGCAGTGCCTCCGTCGGCGCCTCCGGCACTTCCTGCGGAACGCGGACAATGACGCAGGTTCCTTCCCCCTCCGCGGACGTGATGTCCATCCGGCCGTCCACGGCACGGAGCAGGCCGGTGATGATCGGGAAGCCCAGCCCAAGACCCTGCGCGTGCTCCCCGCGTTCTTCCTCCGAACGGTATTGCCCTTCCAGTGCGCGCTGCCGCACTTCTTCGGACATTCCCGCGCCCGTATCCCTGACCTCCGCGCAAAGCAGAATGCCTTCTTCCGCCGCTTCGGGGAACAGGCGTAAGGTCACGCTGCCCTGCGGCGTATGGCGCACCGCGTTTTCCATCAAGTGAATGAGAATTTTTCTGAGCACTCTTTCATCGCCCAGAAGCTGCTCCGGCAGTTCATTGTCCACGCCGATCAAAAGATCCGGCAGGCTCTCCATCTTTTGCAGATCCAGTCCCCGGATGACTTCTCTCAGCAACACGGCGACGGTATAGCTTTCCTTCGTCACCTGCAGCTTTCCGGCATCGATTTCCGTATAATCCAGCATATCCCCGATCTGCTCGGACAGGCGTCTTGCCGCGCGTACAATTTCCGCCGCCTGCTCCTTCTCCGCGCCGCTCTCCGCTTCCTGCAGCATGATGCCACCAAGACCCAGGGCGGCATTGATCGGCGTGCGCAGCTCATGGGACACGTTCGCGAGGAAATCCTCCGTGCGCTTCTGGATCTCTCTCAGCTCCACGATTTCCCGCTCGTCCGTCCTCCTGTCCTCCGCCCGTTTTTTGATCAGGGACACACCCAGCCAGCAGACAAAGCCGACGATAAACAAATGCAGAATGATGCGCGGAATGTTCTCCGCGTCCAGCACAAAGACCGCCCGGTCGGTAAAGGCGGCAAGATAGATCTGCCGCAAAAGGCAGAACAGATACAGATACATGGTCACGCCCAGCAACCGCCGGTGATCGGTCTGCGCAAAGAGCATGAGCACAATGGACGTGACCGCCGCCAGGTCAAACATGGACGCCGGCTGCACACCGTGGTACACCATCATCATCCACACCACAATGGCGTAAAACCACAGACGCTCCTTCTCCGTAAACATGTTTTTCAGGAAAATGATCCAGCAGCAGACCACGCCGATCAAAAGAAAAGGCGGAAACCAGAGTTCCCAGCCGAGCAGATGCGCCACAACAGTCATGGCGATCCCGGAAAGCGTCACCATGATAACGATGGAAAGATGTACACTGTTGAATTGTCGTTTATTCTGCTCCATACGCCATTCCGGTCAGAAAATAACTACATCTTATGATGGAGAAAGCCGCTACGATATCCTTATGATACCACAGCGGCCGTCGTTTTGCCACGCAGCAAGTGCATGAACCCTGTCTCAGTCATATCTTTCAATCTCTAAGCCCGTCATGCGAAAACCGTAGCTGTTGTCCGCACCGGAGAGATGCAGACGAATGCGTCCGATGACCTGTGTGTTATCTCCGCCTTCCACGTATTCCGGATTTTCATAGCTGATATGTTCATGAAGTTCATATTCTATCACGGTATGGTTGTCTTCCTCCGTAACTGCCAAAAACACCGGAATGGTTCTGCTGAAACCGCCAGTCGGTGTCATGTACGCATGAACCTTTCCGTTTTCATAATATGCCCCCCACAGGGCGCCCGAGTCCGGCAAAAGTTCATAATCATACTCCATATTCAGGAGCTCTTTCAAAAGGCGGTCAAAAGACGCGGTATTGATGTCTTCACGTACAAAACCTTTGCCCTCCACCCACGGCTCCTGATAGGTGAACTCTCCTTTCTCAGATATATGAAAAGCGTATAGCATGAAACTGACCACATAGGGATATTCTGTCAGCGCATCCCTGATCTGTGCCGCATCCGTATAGTTGGCAGAGCGCCCGTTGTTCAATCCCAGCATGTTATTTACCATGATTTCGAAGATTTCCGTATCTTCTTCTGACAGATTACCCACGGGCCTTACTTCTTCGCCGTCTTGCCCTGACACCTCACCCGTTTGTGCGGTCGTTTCGTTCACCCCGGCTGTCGCAGTGATTCCTTCCTGTCCGCTTTCCCCGGCACTGAGTTGCGTCAGCGATTCGCTGTCCGCCGCAGCAGCCCCGGCATTTTCCGGGGCGGCTATGGACGCCGCGACAAGTGCCTCTTCCTGCTGCCTGTCCTTGCCACGGACTGCGGGAAGGATCACGGCCACACTCACACCGACGACCGCGGCAACACCGACAACCGCCGCGGCGATCTTTGCGGCAAGCGGCAGACCGGCCTTGACGGCTGTCGCCGCGGTTGCCTCAGCGATGCCCTGCGATACTGTCTGCGCGGCAGCCTGTGACGCGCCCTGCGATACTGTCTGCGCGGTGCTCTGTCCCGCCGCCTGTCCGGTTGCCGTCTGCGATGCTGTCTGTGCGATCTGTCCGGACAGATTCTTCAGGATGCTTTGCAGCATGC
>JAFZLB010000099.1 GCA_017551665.1 Lachnospiraceae bacterium | reverse complement strand
GCCGGCGGCAAGAACCCCGCGGGCATCGCGGAAGCGCTGCAAAAGGCGGAGGAGGTATTGGCAACACAGTTACAGTAAGCAGTACAGGAGGGTATGAACATGGCAAACATTTTGGACGATCTTGGGAAGAAACTGTCGGAAGCGGGAAAGAGCACGCTGGCGAAGACGCGGGAGCTCTCGAGTGTCAGCAAGCTGAACAGCGCCATCCGTGCGGAGGAACGCACGCAGGAGAGCCTGTTCACGCAGCTGGGCAAGGAGTATTTCAATCTGCGCGGCGAGGAAGTCGGCGGTGATTTCGCGGACATCGTGCGGGAGATCCGGGAATCCAGGGAGCGGAGCGAAGAGCTGCAGGCGCAGATCAACGACATCCGCGGCATCCGCAGCTGCCCGGAATGCGACGCGGAGGTGCCTTTGGGCGCGATCTTCTGCAACATCTGCGGCGTGAAGCTGCCGGAATACGAGGCACCGGAGCGCGAGGGCCAGCAGACGACGGAACGCTGCCCGGGCTGCGGCAGGGAAGTGGATGAGGCGGACAAGTTCTGCCCCACCTGCGGCACGAAGATCGAACGCAAGGAGATCGAGACCGTCGAGAACGCGGAGACGATTTCCGCACCGGAAGAGGAAAAGACGGAAGATACGGCTTCCGCGCCGGAGGGAGATGTACTCCAGGGCGAAGTCGTGGAAGAAAAAGAAGAATAAGTTTTGATAAAGTGTTGCGGACGCAACTTTACACTGCGTCCGCAACAGTTATAATGTGCTTTGTAACAATTTAACTTTCGGGGCAGGGTGCAATTCCCGACCGGCGGTAAAAGTCCGCGACTCCCGTGACAGGGACTGATCCGGTGAAATTCCGGAACCGACAGTACAGTCTGGATGGAAGAAAGGAGAACATCATGAACGAAACTCTGTTACAGGGAGTTGTCTCCCACACGGCTTATGTCTTAAGCTTTCTCGGCATCATCATCGCCATGTTCCTCATCGCGTACGCGGTGGAAAAGGCAGCGAAGAAACGAAACGGTGATACGGAACGGATTCTGACCACGCGCAAAATCGCGGTCATCGGTGTCTTTTCCGCCATCGCCTTTGTGCTGCATTACTTTGATTTTCCGCTGCCCTTCGCGCCGGGCTTTTACAAGATGGACTTTTCCGAGATCCCGGTGCTGATCTGCGGTTACGCCATGGGACCCGTGGCGGGCGTGATGACGGAATTTATCAAGATTCTGTTGAAGCTTGCCTTCAAGGGCACGAGCACGGCCTTTGTCGGTGACCTGGCCAACTTCGTCGTCGGCTGCAGCCTGGTCTTGCCGGCCACCGTGATTTACAGCTTCTACAAATCCAAGAAGGGCGCGATTGTCGCCTGCGTCACCGGCACGCTCGCAATCACGGTATTCGGCACGGTGTTCAACGCGGTCTATCTGCTGCCGGCCTTTGCCGTCCTTTACGGTATGCCGATGGACGCGCTGATTGCGGCAGGCACCGCGGTCAACCCCGGCATCACGGGCCTGACGAGCTTTGTCATCCTGGCGGTGGCACCCTTTAATCTGCTGAAGGGAACGGTGGTGTCCCTGGTGACGATGGCCGTGTACAAGAGTCTTTCGCCGCTGATGAAGGAAGGAATACCGAAGAAACAGTTGAAAAACAGTACCGTTTCGGGTAAACTGTAATAGTTACAGTCAACCGCACATACGGGGGTGTTTTATGATTACCGCAGGCGATTTCAGAAACGGTATTACCATTGAGTACAACGGCAATGTTTGCCAGATCATCGAGTTCCAGCATGTCAAGCCCGGCAAGGGCGCGGCCTTTGTGCGCACGAAGCTCAAGGACATTATCAACGGCGGCGTGACGGAGCAGTCCTTCCGCCCGACGGAAAAGTTCCCGCAGGCGCGTGTGGACCGCAAGGACATGCAGTACCTGTATCAGGACGGTGATTTATATAACTTCATGGACAACGAGAGCTATGAGCAGATTTCCCTGACGGGGGACGTGGTCGGTGATTCTCTGAAGTTCGTCAAGGAGAATGAGACGGTTAAGATCAACTCCTATAACGGCAATGTCTTCGCCGTGGAGCCGCCGCTCTTTGTGGAGCTGGAGATCACGGAGACGGAGCCCGGCTTCAAGGGCGATACCGCGACGGGCGCGACAAAGCCCGCGACGGTGGAGACCGGCGCGACGGTCAACGTGCCGCTGTTCGTGGAGATCGGCAACGTCATCAAGATCGATACCCGCACGGGAGAATACTTAAGCCGCGCATGAAGATTTCGGTCGTCACGGATTTTCACACAAAGCAGACAACACGCCCGCTCTATGAGCGGGCGTTTGCCGACCCCGCGCCTTTCGTGGACTATTATTACCGCGAAAAATGCCGGGACAACACCATGCTCGTCTGCTTCGGGGACGAGGGGGAAGTCCTGTCCATGCTGCATTTGAATCCTTATACGCTCTGCGTCCGCGGGGAAGAAGTGCCCTCGTACTATGTGGTGGCGGTCGCGACGGAAGAGGAGCAGCGGCGCAAAGGCCTGATGGCGGCGGTCTTAAAGGAATCCTTCCGCTTTCTCGCGGGGGAGGAGATTCCCTTCTGTTTTCTTCTGCCCGTCAATGAGGCGATTTATACTCCTTTCGGCTTTGAGACGATTTGTCCTTTTCTGACCAGGGAGGATCCGCTGTCCGCGCTGCCTTATGAGGAAGTGCGGAAGCAGTATGATGTTTTCTGTCTGCGGGATGCTCTGTATCGGAAACGGCAGGAGGAAGAGGACGCCCTGGCCGCGGAGGGCGCGTCCGAGGTACTGCCCGATCATCCGGTCATGATGGCGAAGGTGACGGACGCGGCGCGTCTTTCCCGCCTGCTGGGATGCCCGAAGAACAGCGGGAAGAGGGAGCTGCTTTCCGCATTGCGCAGTTTACGTTGTTATTTCAGGGAGGAAGTGTAAGGAAGCATCCCGACACTAAACTCGAAAGAACCTCGTCAAGTGTCGGGATGTGCATTCGCACATAAGCGGATACAGGACATCCGCTAAGTGCTCATAGCAATTCTTTTTGCTTCTTTTATAAAAAGATGGTATCATAAAAGTTGGATTTTTATGCCGTTTTTGCAACGGCAATGTTTTGTTGCGCGGAGCGGGGTTTTGGATAAGCATATCGAGGGGCTGATCAACGGCCAATTTGAATATGAACGGGGAATGCTGGAGTTTTCCGAGCAGCGGATCGAGTGTACCCTGAGACCCGGCGAGATGCTGGAGGGCAGCTTCACCGTCTTCGGACCGGAGGATAAGCCGGTGGAGGGTTTTGTGTCCTCCACGGAAATCCGCATGGAAGTGCTGACCCCTGCCTTCTCCGGCGGGCAGGACGTGATCGGCTACCGTTTCCGTGCGGAGGGTCTTGTCTCCGGTGACGTCATCAAGGGCGATTTCCGCATCATTTCCAATCGCGGCGAATACATGCTTCCCTTCGTGGTGACGGTGGAATTAGAGCATGTCGAATCCACCATGGGGGAAATCCGCAATCTTTTCCACTTCGCGAATCTCGCCAAAACCGACTGGAACGAGGCGATGAACCTCTTTTACCATGAGGACTTCATTCTGCTCTTAAGCGGCCATGACGCGCAGTACCGCAGTGTGTACAGGGGTCTTGTGGGCGCACCGGTTTCCGGGCAGTCCATGGAGGAGTTCCTCATTGCCATCAAAAAGAAAAAGAGCATTTCCTATCTGCCGGACCGGACGGAGATTCTGCTGGAAAACCCGGATTCCGTCAATGAGGAAACGCTGACGCTTTCCAGAAACGGCTGGGGATATACGGAGCTTGACGTCCGGGCGGACGGGGACTTCATCCTGCTGTCGAAGGAAAGGATCGATGAGGAAGACTTTATCGGCAATACCTGCCGCTTCCGCTTCCGCATTGAACCGAAGAAGTTGCATGCCGGGAATAACCTCGGCTCCGTGACCTTTTCCAACGCGTACTTCAGGCTGCGCGTTCCGGTGACGGTGCGCGTGATTCTGCCGGGGGCGCCCCGGGAGAACTATCTTCAGAAAAAACGGCTGACCCTGGATCTGATCCGCCTGTATTCCATGTTCCGCCTGCGCCGGATTCCGGCACAGAAGTGGCTTTCGGAGGCCGGGGAGCTGACGTCCAAAATGCGGGCGCTGGATCCGGAGGATCCCGTACCGGCCCTGTACCAGGCGCATTACCTCATCACGGCCAACCGCGCCGACGAGGGGGCGAGGCTGCTCAGGGAACAGCGGGAGTTTTCCTTAAAGCAGTCGGATACGGACGCCGTGCACTGTTATTATCTTTACCTGACGACGCTGCTGGACGCTTCGGACGAGGAAATCACGCAGGTGCAGCGTCGCATCCGCAGCGCATATTTCGGGAATCCGACGGACTGGCGGATTGCCTGGCTCATGCAGTTTGTTTCGGAGGAATACGCCGGCAGCGTTTCCGCCAAGTGGGATCTGTTCAAGGAGCAGTATGCCCGCGGCGCGCGCAGCCGTATCATCTACATTGAGGCGCTCTTGCTTTGTGCCTCGCATCCCGCGACGCTGATGCGGCTCGATGATTTCGAGGTCGCGATGCTGCGGATGGCGGTCCGGGAAAAGCTTCTGCCCGCGCAGCTGATTGAGCGCATCGTCTATCTCGCAAGGGGCAGCAAGCGTTACAGCGTGGATGTGTTCCGCGCGCTCTGCGCCTGTTATGAAATGAAATCCCAGGACGAGACGCTGACGGAAATCTGCTCTATGCTGATCAAGGGGGCGCGGACGGACGCGGAGGCGCATGAATGGTATGAGCGCGGCATCAAGGCCTCGCTGCGCCTGACCAGACTCTATGAGTATTTTATGATGAGTGTGGGGGCGGATGAGCAGGGGGCACCCGCGTCCAGGATTCCCCGCTCCGTGCTGATGTATTTTTCCCACGGCTCCGATCTGGACTTTAACACGAACGCGCTGCTGTACCGCTACATCTGCGAGCACCGGGACGAGGCCGGTGACTTCTATGAGATGTATGAGCCGCGGATGAAGGAGTTCTGCGCGAGGCAGATCAGCCAGGGGCGGATTGACGAGACACTGGCCTTCCTGTACAGAAGGTTTTTGGATGAGAGCATGGTCAACGCGGAAAACGCGCATACGGTGCTGAAGGTGCTGCATACCTCCAGAATCCGCGTCGAGCACGAGGACATCACGGAGATCGTGCTGATCTACGACAAGCTGCTGAAGGAGCGCACCTACCCCGTCCGGGACGGTGTGGCCTATGTGCCGCTCTACGGCTCGGAATATGTGGTGCTGTTGGCGGATAAATCACACAGACGCTACGCGGATGGTCTTACCTTTGATACGGACAAGCTGATGCTGGCGGGACGTCTCGTGCAGCTGGTCAGCCCCTATATCACCGGCGGAGAGGAATACGTGGATCTTTTCCTCTGCGAGCAGGGAAGTGTGTACAGCATCAACATGGAGAACGTGGCGGGCTACCGTCTGCTTTCGGTGTCCCCGGCCCTGGAGATGGACTGCCGCTCGGAAATCCGGCAGCATCTCATCCGCTTTTACCATGACAACGATTTCACGAGACAGCTGGCGGAGGCGCTGCAGGAGGAAGATCCTTCGGAGATGAGCGTGCAGCGGCGCAACGAAGTGCTGGAAATGATGGTGCTCTTTGACAACGCGGACCGTGCCCTGCGCTGGATGAAGCGTTTCGGCACCTACGGCATTGACCCGAAGATCATCATGCGGATGTGCGCAAGGCTCAACGACCGCGAGGCCTATCACGGCGATGAGGCCGTTATCTCCATCATCTTCCATACCTTCCGCCGGGGACGTTATGACAACACGGTGCTGGAATTCCTGGTACGGGAGTTTTCCGGAACGGTCCGCGAGATGCGGGATCTCTGGAAGGCCGCAGTGTCCTTCGGGGTGGAGGCCGGACCGCTGCCGGAACGCATCATCGACCGGATGCTGTATTCCGGCGCCTATGTGGGAGAGCGCATTGATATTTTCCGGGCCTATGTGCAGCAGGGCGCGAAAAACGAGATTGAGACCGCCTTTCTCGCGCAGTGCGCCTATGATCATTTCGTCCGGGAATCCGTCACGAACGAATTTGTGTACCGCAGAATCGGCAGAATGCTGGCGGCGGGAACGCCCCTGCCCGATGTCTGCGGCATGGATTATCTGAAGTATTTTGCGGGACGGAGAACGGGAGAGTTTGACATGGAGGTCGCGGAGGGGATCCTGAAAAAGCTCGTCGCGGCGGACATCTACTTCCCCTTCTTCTCCGAGTACACCGACATCCTGCCCAAGGCCGGACGCTTTTCGGAGCGCGTCATTCTGCATTACCGCACGCGCCCGCACCGCCGCGTGACGGCGCATTACATGCTGCACCGCGAGGACGGGGAAGAGGACAAGAAGGCCTACACGACAAAGCGGATGGTCGAAATGTACGACAGCATTTACGTCCTGTCCTTCATGCTGTTCTTCGGAGAGGAGCTGCAGTATTACATCACGGAGTCTTCGGAGGATGAAGCGACGGACGGACCGGAGGAACAGCTGACGGAAAGCGGCATGCTGTCCCGCAGCGATATCCGCCACTTACAGCAGGACGGCGGGCGTTTCTCCATGATCAACGATCTTTGCGTGGCGGAGGCCTTGAAGGATTATGAGACCTTTGACCGGCTGATCGGGGAATATGAACATGTCGGATTCTTGACGGAGCAGCTGTTCCGTATGAGGGAAGAGGAATGATGCTGAGAAACGCACATAAGGCAAAGGGATATGTGCTGGGCTACGATCTCGGCATGTCCTTTTCGCAGATCAGCTTTATGGAACTCGGGGCGTCCAATCCGCGGACGCTGTCCGTGCTGACGGGGCAGGAGATTTACGACATCCCGACGCTACTTGCCAGGCGCGAGGACATCAACCAGTGGTACTTCGGACGGGAGGCCCTAAAGCAGATCGAGGACATGGGGGCGATCCGGGTGGACCGTCTCATTGAGCTTGCCATGACGGGAACGCCCGTCACGGTGGGAGATCAGGAATATGACCCGGTGTCTTTGCTGGCGCTTTTTGTGAAGCGCTCGCTCTCGCTCCTTTCCATGGAACTGGACGCGTCGGCCATCCGGGCCATGATGTTCACCACCGCCCAGATGGACGCGCGGATGGTGGAGGTGCTGCGCGGCATCGTGAAGGCACTGCAGCTGCCGATGAAGCATGTCTTTTTCCAGAGCTACGCGGAGAGCTTTTATCATTACATGCTCCGCCAGGACAGGGAGCTGTGGCAGCATCAGGTACTGGCCTGCGATTATCATTACGAGCTGCTGCGCACCTATGTGCTGCAGTTCAACGCCCATACGACGCCGGTGGTGGCCAGCGTCGAGGAGCAGACCTTTAGGGATATGGAATTCAACATGGACGGTCTGCCGGAGGATAAGATCAACCGGGAAAAGGCGCTGTCCATGCTGGATACGTCCTTTTACGACACCGTGGAGAACCTGACCCGCGGGAAGGTGTTCTCAACGGTATATCTGCTGGGCAACGGCTTCAAGGACAAGTGGATGAAGCGCTCCCTCGAATACCTCTGCCGCACGCGCAAGGTCTTCCAGGGCTCCAATCTGTTCAACAAGGGCGCCGCCTTTGCCGCGAATGCCAGACTGCAGAAGGACGGGGAGAAGACCTCCTTTGTGCTGCTGGACGCGGAGAAGCTGCGCTTTAACTTGGGCATCACGGCGCATGTCCGCGGGAAGGAACAGTACTGCGGCATCCTGGAGGGCGGCAGCAACTGGTATGAGGCTTCTGCCGCGGTGGACGTGATTCTGGAACAGGGAGACAGCTTTTTCATCCAGGCGACGCCGCTGTCCGGCGGGATTGCGAAATCCCTGGCCTTTTCGCTGCAGGGGCTGCCGGAGCGCGAGGAACGCACGACAAGGCTGTCCATTGCCATGGAGATGCTTTCCGTGAACCGGCTGAAGGTGACGGTGACGGATCTCGGATTCGGCGAATACGCCTTAAGCTCCGGTACGGTACTGACGGAGGAGTATGACCTATGACCAATCTGATGCTTTGCACAGGTGCATACGCCGTACATCCTTATGACTGGGAACAGATCGGCTCACGCGTTCACAGCATGGAGGAACTGTGCTTTTATATCGTCCGGAACCGCTATCTGCTGACAAGGGAATCCTTTTCGCAGGAGCTGACCGACTGGATCGGGACGGAGTGTGCGCTGCCGGAGCTTGCGCGCTCTTTGCAGAAGCGTTTCAGCGCGCGTGCTTCCGCCGCGGAGCTCGCGGTGATGATACTGGAATATGTGCGCTTCAATTCCCCGGAGGAAATCGAGGAAACGAAGCGGGTGCTGCGCGAGAGCACGGATATGGACGTCTACGAAAAGAGTCTGGCCCGCGCGGACTTCCTCATGGAGAGCCAGCATTTTCACCAGGCGATCGACGCCTATGAGGATCTCAGACGCGCGACGCCCGCACCGGAGGAGGACAAGCACGCCCACCTGCTGTATTGCGAGGGTGTGATGAACGCGCGCATGTTCCGCTTCGCGCAGGCGGCGGAAAGCTTCCGCGCTTCTTATGAAATTTCCCGTGACCCGGAGGCATATCTCGGTTATCTGGCGGCCCTCCGGATGCAGATGACGGAAAAGGAATATCTGGAATACCTTTCGGAGGATCCGAAGGGCTACCAGCTGTCCATGACGCTGGAGGAACGCATTTCCAAGGCGGAAGAGGGCTACGGCTTAAGCGACGCCTTCCGCAGGGTGCGCCGTCTGAAGACATTGAAGAACGAAGGCAGGAGCGGAGAGTATTACGCGGCGGTATCGGAAACGGTGAAGGCGCTGAAGGACGATTACCGCGGCACCAGGGACGTACTGGTCAGGAATTAAGGGATGGCAGGAATCACCGCGCGAAAAAAGAAAAACGTGCGCCGCGGGAAAAAGCCCCGGGCAGCGGCGGAATCCGCAAGGAGCGCAGCCGCGGCATTGCCGGAACCCGCGGCCCCGGAGATTCCCTCCGAGGACGACGAGCGCAGGGCCTATGTTTCCGGCTGCCTGGACCGCATGTACGAGGGCGCGAGGGAAATCGAAAAGCTGAAGCAGGAGTACGGCTCGGTGACCGGACAGATCCATGACCTGGACAAGGTGAAGGCGCTTTCCCCGGAGAAACGGGCACCGGTGGAAAAGAACGCGAGACGCCTGCAGGAGTTTTTGCGCCGGCAGGAGGAAGCGGCAAGACGGGACGGGCAGATGAGCGACGAGGCCTTCAACCGGATGGAGCGCCTGCAGGACGAATATCCTTCGGCCCTCCGCAAGTTTGCCGACGCGGAGGATTATCACCGGAAGATCAAGAACGATCTGCGCAAGCTGGACAATGAACGCGAGGCCTATTACCTGCGGGAGGAGGAACTGGAAAAGACGCTTTCCGGCACCCATGATCTTTCCGTGATCTGCATGGCGGCTCTGTGCGCGGTGATCGCGGTGCTGTTCGTACTGCAGACGGTGTTTCAGCTGAACGTGATCTACGGCTATATGGCGGCGGTGCTGCTGGCGGCCGTGGCCATCGTGTTTTTGTATCTGCGCAACAGCGCCGCGGCCAGGGAACTGAAGTCCGTAGAGAATACTATAAACCGTTTAATATTATTACAAAATACCGTTAAGATTCGTTATGTGAATAACCGCAACCTGCTGGATTATTATGAGCTGAAATACGGCGTGCAGAAGGCTTCGGAGCTGCGCGACCTGGCAGCGCGTTATGAGAAGGAGAAGGACGCGAGGCAGCGTCTGTCCGACACCATGCGGGAAATCGCGCGCACGGAGCAGGACCTGCAACGCATGTATTTTGACGCGGGTGTGCGGGAACCGCAGAAGCTCGTGAAGATGCCGGAGGTGATTCTTTCGTCCTCGGACGAAAGCGTGTACCGCAGCGAGCTGCTGAAGCAGCGGAAACAGCTGCGTTCCCGGATGGATTATAACCAGGACAAGGTCATCGCCAAGGCCAAGGAAGAGATCAAGCGTCTGGTGAAAAAGCATCCGCGCTACGCGGACGAGATTTCGGAACAGGTGGACAGATTTATTCAGGAGAAAGGAATCCGGGTATAAGAGATGACAAAGGACCGTTATGAATCCCCGCTCACCGGGCGTTACGCGGGGAAGGAGATGCAGCGCGTCTTTTCGCCGGAAACAAAATTTCGCACCTGGCGCAGGCTGTGGATTGCGCTGGCGGAGGCGGAGCAGACACTCGGTCTTGACATTACGGACGAGCAGATCGAAGAGCTGAAGGCGCATGCCGATGAGATCAATTACGAGGAAGCGGAGCAGCGGGAAAAGGCGGTGCGGCATGACGTCATGGCGCATGTTTACGCCTACGGCCTGCAGTGCCCGAAGGCAAAGGGCATCATCCACCTCGGTGCCACGAGCTGTTATGTGGGGGACAACACGGACATCATTCTGATGCGGGAAGCGCTTGCCATTGTACGCGGCAAGCTGCTGGGCGTCATCCGTTCCCTGGCGTCCTTTGCGGACCGCTATAAGGCGCTGCCGACGCTGGGCTTTACGCATTTCCAGCCGGCCCAGCCCGTGACCGTGGGAAAGCGCGCCGCTTTATGGTTACAGGATTTTATGACGGATTTAGAGGACCTGGACGTCGTGAACGGGAGCCTGAAGCTGCTCGGTTCCAAGGGCACGACGGGAACGCAGGCCTCTTTCCTGGAGCTCTTTGACGGGGATCCGGAAAAAGTACAACGCCTGGATCCGCTGATTGCGGAAAAGACGGGCTTTGACGCCTGTGTGGCGCTGTCCGGGCAGACCTATTCCCGCAAGCAGGATCTTCGCGTGATGAACGTGCTGACCGGCATTGCCGTCAGCGCGTCGAAGATGGCGACGGACATCCGCCTGTTGCAGCATCTGAAGGAGGTGGAGGAGCCCTTTGAGAAGGAGCAGATCGGTTCTTCCGCCATGGCCTACAAGCGCAACCCCATGCGCTCGGAACGCATCTGTGCGCTGGCGCGTTATGTGATGGCCGATTCACTTAACCCGGCGCTGACGGCGGCAACGCAGTGGATGGAACGGACGCTGGACGATTCCGCCAACAAACGGCTGAGCATTCCGGAGGCCTTCCTTTGCACGGACGGTATTCTGAATCTTTGCGCGAACGTGACGGAGGGACTGGTGGTCTATGAGAAGATGATCACAAAGCATCTGATGCAGGAGCTGCCCTTCATGGCGACGGAGAACATCCTGATGGACGCGGTCAAGGCGGGCGGCGACCGGCAGCAGCTGCATGAAAAGATCCGGCAGCACGCGATGGAAGCCGGAAAACGCGTCAAGGAAGAGGGCGCGGAGAACGATCTTCTGGAACGGATTGCGGAAGATCCCGCCTTCCCGCAGGACGCGGCCGCGTTGTCCGCGCTGACGGATCCCTCGCGTTACACGGGGGCCTGTGCGGAGCAGGTGACAAGATATCTGAAGGAAGAGGTGGAGCCGCTGCTGCGCGCGGAGGAAGCTTCGATCGGCACGGCGGAAGAAATCACGGTCTGAGGTTTGGACCGGAAAAGACCCGGCGATCAGCCGGCGGAAGGAGTGAAAAAATGGTAACAGCAATTACGGGTGCCAACTGGGGAGATGAAGGCAAGGGCAAGATCACGGATATGCTTGCGCCGGAGGCGGATATTGTCGTACGCTTTCAGGGCGGCGCCAATGCCGGTCACACCATCGTCAACGAATACGGGAAATTCGCTCTGCATACGCTGCCGAGCGGTGCGCTGCATCCGGAGGTGGTGAATGTCATCGGCAACGGTGTGGCACTCAACATCCCGGTGCTGGTGCAGGAGATTGAGCAGATCGTCTCCCGGGGCGTGAAGGCCCCGCAGATCATGGTGTCGGACCGCTGCCAGTTCATCATGCCCTATCACATCACCTTTGATACCTATGAAGAGGAGCGGCTGGGGAAGAAGAGCTTCGGTTCGACGAAATCCGGCATCGCGCCCTTCTATGCGGATAAATACGCCAAGACCGGTTTTCAGGTCAGCGATCTCTTCGACGAGGAGCGGCTGCATGCCCGTCTGGATCTGATTCTCCCCGCGAAGAACACGCTGCTGGAGCATCTGTATCATAAGCCGCTGCTGGAAAAGCGGGCGCTGCTGCATGTGCTCAAGGACTACCGCCGGATGATCGAGCCCTATGTCGCCGACACGGGCGCCTTCCTTCGGGACGCGCTGAAGCAGGGAAAGAACATTTTGCTGGAGGGACAGCTCGGCACCCTGAAGGATCCGGATCACGGCATCTATCCGATGGTGACATCCTCCTCGACGCTGGCGTCCTTTGCGGCGGTCGGCGCGGGGATTCCGCCCTATGAGATCAAACGCATCATCGCGGTGACGAAGGCTTATTCCTCCGCGGTCGGCGCGGGGGCCTTTGTCTCGGAGATTCACGCGGAAGAGGCGGAGGAGCTGCGCAAACGCGGCGGCGACGGCGGCGAATACGGCGCCACCACCGGCAGACCGCGCAGGGTCGGCTGGTATGATGTCGTGGCCTCGCGCTACGGCTGTGCGCTGCAGGGTGCGACGGAGGTGGCCTTCACGGTCGTGGACGCGCTGGGGTATCTGGATGAGATTCCGGTCTGTGTGGCCTATGAGATCGACGGGAAGCGCGTGGACGACTTCCCGGTCACAAGGGATCTGGAGCGCGCAAAGCCGGTGTACGAGACGCTGCCCGGCTGGAAGAGCGATATCCGCGGCATCCGCGAATATGAAGCCCTGCCGGAAAACTGCAGGAAGTATATTGAATTTATTGAGGAACGCTTGGGCTTCCCGATTACGATGGTCTCGAACGGGCCGTCAAATGAAGACATCATTTACAGAAAAAAGGGATAAGGAAATGGACAGGGAAAACAAAAACGATCTGAAACGGCTGCTGGCCGGGATGATGCTGATCCTGATCGCCGTCGTCCTGATTTACATGGTTTACAAGATCTTCTTTGACGAGAGTACGGATATCGGGACGGTCGCCATCGGCTTTAACGGTCTTTTGATCGTCGGCCCCGTGCTGCTTTGGCTGATGCTCTGGAGCATGAAGCGCATGCTGCAGAAGGGGGAGGAGAACAGAAGCGAAATGGAGGAAGCCATTCAGCGGATGCAGGCGGCGCCGGAGGACGTGCCCGCGGAGGATTTTGTGGAAGAAGTGACGGAAACGGCGGCAGAGGAGCTCCCCGGGGAGCAGTAGACAGAAATGCCGCAGTTGTGGTAAGATCCCATCTTTGACAGTTTAAATGCCGGAATCCCAAGCGACCGCTGGGATCCGGCATTTTCAAAAAGGTTCAAAATGTAGCTATATATTATTACTTTTTCTTGGATTGGCGTATTGTGCGCTTCATGCTGATATCAGTGATGATTTCGTAATCCGTGCGGAACCCGGAAGTGACATGAAGTGCATCTGTAAGGTCTGTCCGTGTATACGCCGGAATGTATCCCTGCTTTTCCCCGGGGCGTTGCATTGTCATGTTCCGTAAGGTATGTATGATTTCTTCACATGTATATTTCTCATCCAGTTTTTTCTCCAACAGCCGAAATACAATCAGCGCGATAAAACAAGTGATAAAGTGCGCCTTAATGCGATCTTCCCGTTGCAAGTAAACAGGTCGTGCACGAAACTCAGTTTTCATGATTCGGAAACACTCTTCGATTTCCCAGCGTTTTTTATTGATCCGCACGATTTCGTGTACTCCCATATCATCGAGGTTCGTACATACGGCATAGAATCCGTCATACCGTTCTTCTTCTGCAATCACATCCTGATTGATATATGGAACATCTCTATCACATACCTCGCCGTCCTTTGTCATGACCTGATGACCGATAAAGCGGTGAGGATCATTCTGATTCTTGGGACGCTGTTTGTACTTTCCGCTATTAATGAGCTGCTTTGCACGCTCGATTTGTCCATCGCGTATCTTGCGTTGATAGTTTCGATATTTTAAGGAGAACGAGATGATCAGGTGCTGTTCCAAGGGCTTTGCCCCCTGTCTGATTTTACGTTTAGAGAGGTCTTCCTTTATCCATCGATCCTTGTAAAACACTTTGTCAAAGTAAATATCCTCGTCCAGTTCATTTAGGTTATAGGTTTTATCATCTCCGTCCAGGTACCAGCCATCCGGATCCAATGCAAAGTCTTTTAAATAATCCGGCAGCTGTTTGACAGATTGTGTTGTGATAAAGCTTCTTATACGCTCTCCGCGTATGGAAAGATCATTAAACTTGCGGTTTGTTTTGGATGATAAACCGGCATCCGTGCAAACGACAACCTGTTCTAAACCATAATCCTGTAAGATTTTCTTTTCCAACGGCTTCAGCGTCGGCTGTTCGTTCTGGTTTCCGGGATATATATCAAACGCAAGCGGTATGCCATCATGATCCACAAACAGTCCCATACCTACAATCGGAAGCGGTTGATGTTGTTTGCTTTTTCCGTATCTACGCAATTCATCCGCTTCCTCCAGCTCAAAGTAATAATTCGTGCAATCATAATACAAAATATCCTTGCGGCGTTCCATTACCTTCTGGCTGTTTTTATAAAGCTCTGCTTGGATGAAGTCATTCTCCTCGGCAAGAACAGACAATGCGCGATAAATGTCATGCAACTCAAAAGATGGAGGTTCAATGAAAATGCGCGCCTGTCGGTTTGTTGCAAGCTTTGAGGAAGGATAAAGGATTCGGGTGTAAACCAGTTTGGAAAGAATGTCACACAGATCGTATTCAAAGAAATGCCTTCCGGTAATTGTATCGCAAATCTTGTGAAGGCCAAGCTGGTAAAAAACCTTTTGTAGAAACAGGTATCCGCAGTTATATGCGTGCTGTTCGCCTTTCTTTAGCAGTTTCGTGGGAGAGTAACTGATAATGATTGATTTTTGCTCTTCGTATTCCTTTCGATTCAGTTCGTTTACATACTCTTGCGCCCAAACATAAGGATCCTTTCCACCGGCCTTTGCGCGCACTTCATCGAGATTTCCCAAACGTTCAATCGTAATTGTTGTGGTGCCGCCGTCCTTCTTTCGAATGCTCTTTTGGACGTAGAAGGAAGCGGAATTTTTGGATTTTGAAACCGTCAACTTCATAATCTTGTACCCCCATAACTATATCATACCATATATAGCTACATATAGCCACAAAATAATTATTAAAATTTGACAAACAAAAAAGACCGGAAATCCAGTCTGTAAAGGAGTTCTGTGGAGATTGGGGTATCAGGTTGCTGGAGTCAAACTGTCAAACTTCCGAGGAGCTCCCCGGGGAGCAGTAGACAGAAATGCCGCAGTTGTGGTAAGATAAGACGTTATGTAAAAATTCGTAACATTTCCATGCACCCGTAGTCTAATGGATAGAACGAAGGCCTCCGACGCCTTTAATGCAGGTTCGATTCCTGTCGGGTGTACAACAAAGCGAAGGAGACACAAGGCGCCGGAACTCAGATGCGCCTTGTGCTCTTTTGCGGGAAGAGATTTTGGAAGGTATGGCAAAGAAGAACAGGACAACCTACCGGGGCGGCATCCTTGACGTGCTGATGGCGCACCGCAAAATCCTCATGCCGCTGATCCTGGTGATCGGTGTCACGGCGACGGTGCTCGTGGCGCTGTATCTGAACCGGCGGGCGGAGGAAGCGGAGGAGACAATCGCCAGTGCGCCGGAGACGACGGAGAGCGCACCGGACCTCAGCCTGAGCACGATGGAGCCGTCCACGAATGAGGAAATCAACGCGCTGATTCAGCGCTATTACGAGGCACGTTCCGCAGGCGACGCGGAGGCGCTGGACGCGGTCGTGGAAGGGATGACGGAGACCAGCCGTCTGTATCATCAGGAGCTTTCCCGCTTTATTGAAACCTATGACGTACAGGAAATCTATCTGCTGCCCGGACAGGACGAGGACAGCTACATCGCCTATGTCGTGGAGCCCTTCCGTTTTTATGACAACGAAACCCCCGTGCCTTCCATGGAGTCATTGTATATCCGGCGTTCCGCGGACGGCGCGTACCGGGTTTACGCGGGGGATCTTGACGCGGAGGTCACCGCGGCCATTTCCGCCAGCAACATGACGGCGGATGTCATTGATCTGAACAACAAGATCAACGCGGAATTCAACGCGCTGATGGAAAATTCCCCGGAGCTTTCCGAGCTGATGAGCGCGGTGCACAAGAGCGTCAATGACGCCGTCGCCAGCGTTCTGGCCGAGGAAGCCAACGAGATCGCGGAGCAGCAGGAAGCGGAGCGGGAGGCGCAGCGCGCCGAAGAGATCGCCAACTCCGAGTATCTTCGCGCGAAAGGCGTCATCAATGTCCGCTCGGCCGCGACGACGGAAAACGACGGCAACATCATCGGCCAGACGGAAGAGGGGAAGGCCTATCGCAGGATCGCCATTGAGGAAGGCGGCTGGTCCCGGATTGAGTTTCAGGAAGGGACGGAGGCCTTTGTCTTGGCCTCGGAGGAGTACTTTGAGCTGATTCCCGCCGGACAGTATGACCCGGAAAAGGAAAACGCGCCCAAGGAGATGACGACGGGCGAACACATCATGAACACACTCTGCAACATCCGAGAGGAAATGACCACGGATTCCGAAAGCCTCGGCATGACCGCGGCGGGAATGTCGGTGGAGGTGCTGGAGGTCATGGAAGGCGGTGAGTGGTGCAAGATAGAGTTTAACGGAATTACGGGATATGTCATGACGCAGTATATTGATTGAAAAGGAGGGAATGCAAATGTCGTATGTGGATGAAGTCTATGAACTGGTCGTACAGAAGAACCCGGCGCAGCCGGAATTTCACCAGGCGGTGAAGGAGGTTCTGGAATCCCTTCGCGTCGTGATCGAAAAGCATGAAAAGGCCTACCGTAAGGACGCGCTGCTGGAGCGGATGGTGACGCCGGAGCGCGTCGTCATGTTCCGCGTGCCCTGGGTGGATGACAAGGGGCAGGTGCAGGTGAACAACGGTTTCCGCGTGCAGTTCAATTCCGCCATCGGACCGTATAAGGGCGGCCTGCGTTTTCATCCTTCGGTGAATCTCGGTATTATCAAATTCTTAGGCTTTGAACAGGTCTTCAAAAATTCGCTGACCTCGTTGCCCATCGGCGGTGGCAAGGGCGGCTCCGATTTTGATCCCAAGGGCAAGTCCGACCGCGAGGTCATGGCCTTCTGCCAGAGCTTTATGACGGAGCTGCAGCGGCACATCGGCCCCGATACGGACGTTCCGGCCGGCGATATCGGCGTGGGCGCGAGGGAGATCGGCTTCCTGTACGGACAGTATAAAAAGATCCGTAACGCTTACGAGGGTGTGCTGACGGGCAAGGGCCTGACCTACGGCGGTTCGCTTGCGCGTACCCAGGCCACGGGCTACGGTCTTTTGTACCTGACGGAAGAGCTGATGAAGTGCAACGGCATGGATCCGGAAGGAAAGGTTGTGGCGGTGTCCGGTGCGGGCAACGTGGCGATCTACGCGATTGAAAAGGCGCAGCAGCTTGGCATGAAGCCGGTGACCTGCTCGGATTCCACGGGCTGGATCTATGATCCGGAGGGCATCGATCTCAAGCTCTTAAAGGATGTCAAGGAAGTGAAGCGCGCCAGGCTCACCGAATACGCGAAGAAGCGCAAGAAGGCGGAATACCACGAAGGCAAGGGCGTCTGGAGCGTCAAATGCGACGTGGCCCTGCCCTGCGCGACGCAGAACGAGCTGGATCTCGCCGACGCGAAGAAGCTGGTCAAGAACGGCTGCAAGGTGGTCTGCGAAGGCGCGAACATGCCGACGACGATGGACGCCACGGCCTTCTTACAGAAGTCCGGCGTGCTCTTTGTCTGCGGCAAGGCTTCCAATGCCGGCGGCGTGGCCACTTCCGCCCTGGAAATGAGCCAGAATTCCGAGCGTCTGTCCTGGACCTTTGAGGAAGTGGACGGCAAGCTGAAGCAGATCATGGTCAACATTTACCATAACATCGACGATGCCGCGAAGAAGTACGGCAAAAAGGGTGATTATGTGGCCGGTGCCAATATCGCGGGATTTTTGAAGGTGGCCGAGGCGATGCAGGCCCAGGGAATCGTGTAAATACGGGCGTTTGCGGACATCCGTGCAAGGATGCAAAGAATATGGTATCTGCACACGGATGTGCGATACCACCGACCCGACTGTTTTTTGTTCCGCAACGGATTGCGGAACAGGAGGGGAGTGTGGTACAATGGGAACGTTCTGTTTCTGACACCTGTATAAGAAAGATCGGGGAAACGCATGCCAGACATAACGGGAGTCACACAAAGAAAACCGGGAAGCAAAAAGACGGCGAAGGGCAGGAAAAAACGCAAGAGCAGCATCAACTACGCCCGCATTTATGATCATCTGACGAAGCTGCAGAAGGATGTGCTGGGCGAAGTTGCCAACATCAGCATGGGTAACTCTGCCACGACGCTCTCCATGATGCTGAACCATCCGGTGAACATCACCGCGCCCAATGTGGAAGTGATTCTGCGTTCCGACGCGCTGGAGGGTTATGAGGGCACCTGCACCTTCGTCCAGATTCATTACATCAAGGGGCTGTCCGGGTCCAATGTCTTTGTTTTAAAGGACGCGGACATGCTCTGCATTCTGGACATGATGATGGGCGGAGAGGGCAAGGTGGATCCCGCCGCGACGGAGCTGAATGAAATGCACATGTCGGCGGCTTCCGAGGCCATGAACCAGATGATGGGCACGAGCGCCACTTCCATGTCCTCCATGCTGGCCACGACCGTGGATATTTCGACGCCGTCCCTTTCCCGCATTGACGTGGACTCCGTCAAAACCTTTGACCGGATGTTCCACTCCCCGCTGGATTATTTCGTGCGGATCACCTTCCGTCTCGTGATCGACGAGCGGATTGAATCGACCATGATTCAGCTGTATCCCATCCAGTTCGCGGTGGACATGTGCAGGCTCTTCCGCAAAAAGAAGCTGGACAAAAAAGAAACGGTCGTGATCTCCAATGAACAGGGTTGAGACCTTAGAGATCAAAAAGCAGCTGACGCCTGACCGATGTACGATCGACCGGATCTGCGGCTGCTATGTCAACTATGAAAAAAAGAAACTCTTTACCGACAGCCGGGCCTTTCCGCTCCTTCCGGACGAGGAAATGTTCAAATACCTGGATGTCTTTCGTCATGCCCTTTCCGGGCGGAACGGCAAGAATCTGATTGATCTGGCCTTCCCGTATGAGCAGGAGCAGAAGGGCGGTACACAGCATTTTCTGATGCGCTTACGGGAGAGCAAACTGGAGGACGAGGCGCTGCTGGATTCGTTCTATGACCGCGTCATCGAGGCCTTTGAGTACCCGGAGAACTATTACATCATCCTGGTGCACGCGGTCTATGACGTGCCGGGTATTACGAGCGACCGCATCCGGATGGAGGATGCCTCGGACAATGTCTATGATCATATCCTCTGCGCGATCTGTCCCGTGGCGCTTTCCCGCGCGGGCTTAAGCTACAACGAAAAAAAGAATCTGATCGAGGACCGCTTCCGCGACTGGGTCGTGGACATGCCGGTCAAGGGATTTTTGTTCCCCTCGTTCCAAGACAGGACGTCCAATGTCCATCAGATGCTGTATTACACGAAAAAAGCGGAGGACATTCAGCCGGACTTCATCGAAGCCGTCTTCGGCGCGCAGGAGGTGATGAGCGCCCCGGAGCAGAAGGAAGGCTTCCAGGAGGTCATCCGCAGAACCCTCGGGGAGAACGGCAAATTCGAGACCGTACAGAATCTGCACGAGAATCTGCAGCGCAAAATGGAAGAGCATACGGATCCGGAGGAACCGCTGACCTTGGAGAAAGAGGATGTGAAAAAGCTTCTGAGGGACAGCGGCGTTTCGCCCGCAAGGATGAAGGATTTTGAGCTGCATTACGCCGAATCCTTTCACCGGGAGGATTATCCGCTGCTGGCTTCCAATATCGCGGAGACCACGCGCTTTGAGATGAAGAGCCCGGACGTGCGGGTCATTGTCAATCCGGAGCGGGCAGATCTCGTGGAGACGCGCATGATCGACGGACGGCCCTGTCTTGTCATCCGCCTGGATGACCGCATTGAGGTGAATGGCATTCAGGTGAAGACCATGACCGGCATCAAGGAATAGACGGATTGAGGTGTCATGCTTCGCACCCTGCTTTCACAAGTCAAAGAATTCAAAACGCCTTCCATACTGACCCCGCTTTGCATGATCGGCGAGGTCATCTGTGAGATGCTTGTGCCGCGGCTCATGGCGGTCATCGTGGATGACGGCATTTATGCCGGGGACATGGGCGTCATCATAAGAACGGGCGGCATTATGATCGCAGTCGCGATCGTGGGGCTTTTGTTCGGCCTCGGCGGCGGCTTTTTCGGTGCGCGGGCGGCGGCCGGCTTTGCGCGAAACCTGCGCAAGGCCATGTTCGACAACATCCAGACCTTTTCCTTTGCCAACATTGATCATTTCTCCACCTCCGGTCTGGTCACGCGGCTGACGACCGACGTGACGAACGTGCAGAACTCTTACATGATGACACTGCGCATGGCCATGCGCGCGCCGATGACGATGATCGTCGCGATGGCCATGAGCTTTATGATCAGCCCGAAGCTGGCGAGCATTTATCTTGTCGCCGTCCTGTTTTTGTCGACGGTGGCCTTCTTTTTGATCCGGCGGGTGTCCGTGTATTTCAAACAGGTTTTTGAGCGCTATGATGATCTGAACGAAAGCGTGCAGGAAAACGTGAAGGCCATCCGCGTCGTCAAGGCCTATGTCCGGGAGGAGCATGAGATTTCCAAGTTCCACCGCGCGGCGGACAATATCTACAAGATGTTCGTGAAGGCGGAAATGAACATGACGCTCGTCGCACCGCTGATGAGCTTTACGGTGTATTCCTGCATTCTTTTGATCAGCTGGTTCGGCGCGCACATGGTGGTTTCCGATACGCTTGCGGTCGGCGATCTGATGAGTCTTCTGACCTATTGCATGAGCATTCTCATGAGTCTGATGATGGTCTCCATGGTCATCATCATGCTGACGATGTCGCAGGCCTCCGGAAAGCGCATTGCGGAGGTGCTGGAGGAAAAGACCCTGCTGACGAACCCGCCCGAGCCCGTCATGGAGGTGCCGGACGGCAGCATCCGCTTTGACCATGTGAATTTTTCCTACCGCGCGGATTCGGAGGAGCATGTGCTTTCGGACATCAACTTAGAGATCAAATCCGGCGAGGCGATCGGCATCATCGGTGCCACCGGCAGCGCCAAATCCTCGCTCGTGAATCTCATCAGCCGTCTGTATGATGTCAGTGACGGCAGCGTGTCGGTGGGCGGTACGGATGTGCGCGCGTATGACCTGACGGTGCTGCGTAACGCGGTCTCCGTCGTCTTACAGAACAATGTGCTTTTCTCCGGCACGATTTACGAGAATCTCCGCTGGGGCGATGAAAACGCGACGGAAGAGGAATGTAAGCATGCCGCGCGCTTAGCCTGCGCGGATGAATTTATCACGGAAATGCCCGAGGGCTATGAGACCAGGATCGAACAGGGCGGTACCAACGTCTCCGGCGGTCAGAAGCAGCGTCTTTGCATTGCGCGGGCACTGCTGAAGAAGCCGAAGATTCTGATTCTGGACGATTCCACCTCCGCCTGCGACACGGCGACGGATGCCAGGATCCGCAGAGCCTTCCGGGAGGAGCTGCGGGACACGACAAAGCTGATCATCGCGCAGCGCGTTTCCAGCGTGCAGGATTTGGACCGCATCATCGTCATGGAAGAAGGACGCGTGCACGGCTTCGGTACGCATGAGGAGCTGCTGCGTACGGATGAGATTTACCGCGAGGTCTACGAAACGCAGACGCTTGCAGGTGGAGACTTTGACGAGCAGCAATGAGTCAAAGTCATGCTGCTGCGATGCTTGCATCAGCAGCGGCATGACCTTGACGAATGCAACGACATGAGGAACGTAATGCGATAGCATGGAGTTCCGAATGGCGGAGGCCTGGTAAAGCTGCGCAGCAGCGACAGGCCGGTGCTGCGAGTTGTGATATATACATTTTGACGCATGAACGGAGTTAAGAGTTGACATGGCACAGGCAGGGCCGCACGGCGGCGGGCGCGGACGCCCGAGACCGAAAATCGAACAGCCGGGAAAGCTCTTAAAGCGCATGCTGGGCTATGTGTTTCAACACTACGGCCTGCAGATGGTGCTGGTCTTTTTGTGCATCATTACGAGCATTGTCGCGAATCTGCAGGGCACGATGTTTCTGCGCAACCTGATCGATGATTATATCGAGCCGCTGAAGACTGCGGCGCAGCCGGATTATGTGCCGCTGGCACACGCGATCGCAAGGGTTTCGGCCTTTTACGCGGCGGGCATTCTTGCGCAGTTTGTGCAGGCGCGCATCATGGTCTATGTGACGCAGGGGACGATGAAGCGCATGCGTGCGGAGCTCTTTACGCACATGCAGCGTCTGCCGGTCAAATACTTTGATACCCACGCACACGGCGACATCATGTCCGTTTACACGAATGACATCGACACGATGCGGCAGATGATTTCGCAAAGCCTGCCCCAGCTTGTCAATTCCGTCATCACGATTGTCACGATCATCGCGATGATGCTGGTGTTGAGCGTGCGTCTGACCTTTGTGTCGCTCGGGATGGTGCTGCTTATGATCGTCGCTTCTGCGATGATTTCCAAGCGCTCCGCTTCCGGCTTTGTCGCGCAGCAGAAGGGTCTCGGTGCGCTGAACGGTTATATCGAAGAAACGATGACGGGACAGAAGGTCGTCAAGGTCTTCTGCCACGAGGAACAGGCCGTCGCGGAATTCGACCGGCTGAACGAGGAGCTGTACCAGAGCGCCTTCAAGGCCACCGCCTTCGGCAACATGATCGGGCCGGTGTCCGCGCAGATGGGGAATTTGAGCTATGTGGTCTGCGCGCTGGTCGGCGGGCTTTTGGCGCTCAACGCCACGGCCGGCTTTACCGTCGGTGCGCTCGCGTCCTTCCTGACATTCAACCGCAACTTCAACATGCCGATCAACCAGGTGACGATGCAGTTCAACATGATCTTCATGGCGCTCGCCGGCGCGCAGCGGATTTTTGCCCTGCTGGACGAAGAAGCGGAGCATGACGAGGGCTATGTGACGCTCGTGCACGCGAAGGAAGAAAATGGCGAACTTACGGAGTCCGAAACCCGCACCGGGAAATGGGCCTGGAAGCATTATCACAAGGACTTCGGCACCACGACCTACGTCCCGCTGGAAGGCGATGTCACCTTCCTCGGCGTGGACTTCGGTTATACGGACGACAAGATGGTGCTGCATGATATCGTCCTGCACGCGGAGCCGGGGCAGAAGGTCGCGCTCGTCGGTTCCACCGGCGCCGGCAAGACGACGATCACGAACCTGATCAACCGCTTCTACACGATACAGGACGGCAAGATCCGTTATGACAACATCAATGTCAACAAGATCAAACAGGAGGATCTGCGCCGCTCGCTCGGCATGGTCTTGCAGGATACGCATCTGTTCAGCGGCACGGTGCGCGAGAACATCCGCTACGGCAAGCTGGACGCGACGGACGAGGAAGTCGTCGCCGCCGCGAAGCTGGCGAACGCGCACGGCTTCATCAAGCGCCTGCCGCAGGGCTATGACACCATGCTGACGGGCGACGGCGCGAACCTGTCCCAGGGACAGCGGCAGCTTTTGGCCATCGCCAGGGCCGCCATCGCGGACCCGCCCGTACTCATCTTAGACGAAGCGACAAGCTCCATCGACACCCGCACGGAAAAGCTCGTGCAGGACGGCATGGACCATCTGATGAAGGGCCGCACGACCTTCGTCATCGCGCATCGTCTTTCCACCGTGCGCAATTCCGACCAGATTCTTGTCATGGAGAAGGGCCGCATCATCGAACGCGGCACGCATGACGAACTCATCGCGCTGGGACAGAAGTATTATCAGTTGTATACGGGGAGCGCGGAGAAGAGCGCGTAGGAGGAAGGCGCTGAAGAAGGCTGGCGAAGGGAGAAAGGCTTTGATGCTGCTGGCGAAGGAAGATGTGTCAGGCGCTTCGGACGCTCTCGCTCGGAGCTCGCTCGTTGCGTCACTAGATTCGCGCTTCGCGCTCATCAAGTGACGACGGCTCGCTACGCCGTGCGCGCTCTGACACAGTCTTCCTTGCCGCGCCGCGGTTCAGTTGTGTATTTTTTCGTCCGCTCAATATCATCAAACCGCAAGCCAACATCATCATTTACGACTAATTTGATGATCTTATTGACAGCATCTTAATGATGCTGTATTATTTAAGTATATCATTTTGAATGCAAATGATGATGTTGAGCGCGGAAGTGAGGGACATGAAACGGATTTTTTCGTACAAGGAAAGATATGAGAAGCTGCTGACGCCGGAGATCGTCAGCTTTCTTTCCACAATTCATGAACACAAGGGAAGGCAGGCGCTGTTTATTGAAACGCAGGCTGATTTCCTGGCGGAGCTTCTTGAGATCGCGAAGATACAGAGTACCGAGGCGTCTAACCGTATCGAGGGGATTGTGACGACGCACGAGCGTCTGAAAAATCTTGTGCGTGAAAAAACGACGCCGAAGAACAGGAGCGAGCGGGAGATTGCGGGGTATCGGGATGTTCTGGCAACCATACATGAAAGCTATGACTTTATTCCTGTAAAACCGGGGATGATCCTGCAGCTGCACCGGGATTTGTATAAATTCAGCGGTACGGAAAGCGGAGGCGCGTTTAAGCATACGGATAATGTGATTGCGGAAAAAGGCGTGGACGGGACGGAACGTGTCCGTTTTACGCCGGTGGCGGCATGGGAAACGCCGGAAGCTATGGACAGGCTTTGCGACGCTTTTCATACCGCATTGCGTGACGATGACATCGATGCGCTGGTTCTGATGCCGATGTTTGTGCTGGATTTTCTTTGCATTCATCCATTTCACGACGGGAACGGAAGAATGAGCCGCCTGTTGACACTGCTTTTGCTGTATCGGGCGGGCTTTCTTGCCGGCAAGTATATCAGTATCGAAAAGCAGATTGCGGACAGCAAAGAAAGCTATTATGAGGCATTGGAGGAGAGCTCCGCGGGTTGGCATGAAGGAAAAAATGATGATCTGCCCTTTGTCCGCTATATGCTTGGCGTGACGACGGCGGCATATCGCGAGTTGTCTTCGCGGATGGAATTGCTTGCGGACGGAAGCCTGCCGAAAACAGGTAGAATCCGGGAAGTTATCCGGCGGACGATCGGCAGGCAGACAAAGGCGGAGATCATGGAAAAATGCCCGGATATCAGCAAGATCACGGTGGAGCGTGCGCTGAAGGAAATGATGGACAGCGGTGAGGTGTTGAAAATCGGCGGAGGCAGATACACATGGTATGTATGGAACGGGGAAAAGGAGTGACGGACAATGATCACAGGGGAACTGAAAAGCAAAATTGACAGTCTTTGGGAAATCTTTTGGACGGGAGGGCTGACCAACCCGCTGGATGTCATTGAACAGATGACCTATCTGATGTTCATACATGATCTGGACGGCAGCGATAATCTGCGTGCGAAAGAGGCGTCCATGCTGGGGCTTTCGTATGAAAGCATCTTCGCGAAGGAACTGCAGATCGGGGAGCGCAAGGTGGACGGCACACAGCTGAAATGGAGCGTGTTCCACGATCTTCCGGCGGAAAAAATGTACAGCATCATGCAGGACTGGGTGTTCCCCTTTATCAAAAATCTACACGGAAACAAGGAAAGCGCCTATTCCAAATACATGGGGGATGCCATTTTCAAAGTACCGACGCCGCTGATGTTAGAGCGGATAGTTTCGGCCATGGACGGTATGTATGAGCAGATGGCGCAGACAAAAACGGCGGACACCCGCGGTGATGTTTACGAGTATCTGCTTTCCAAGATTTCCACAGCGGGTGTCAACGGCCAGTTCCGCACACCCAGACATATCATCCGCATGATGGTGGAACTGATGGAGCCCGGCGCGGAAGAAATTGTCTGTGATCCCGCCTGCGGCACCTCCGGCTTTCTCGTCGCGGTGAGCGAATATCTGAAGGAAAAGCGCAAGGAAGAGGTGTTTTTCGACCGGAAGAATCAGGAACACTATATGAACCACATGTTCCACGGATTCGATATGGACCGGACGATGCTGCGGATTGGCGCGATGAACATGATGACGCACGGCGTGGAGAATCCGTTTATCGAATACCGCGACAGCCTTTCGGAACAGAATCCGGATACGGGAAAGTACAGTCTGATTCTGGCGAATCCGCCCTTTAAGGGCAGTCTGGATTATGACTCCGTTTCGCCGGATCTGCTGAAGGTATGCAAGACAAAGAAAACAGAGCTGCTGTTTCTTGCGCTGTTTTTGCGTATGCTACGCACCGGTGGCCGTTGCGCCTGCATTGTTCCGGACGGTGTGTTGTTCGGTTCCTCCAAGGCACATCAGGCCATCCGCAAGACGCTGATCGAAGAACACCGCCTGGAGGCCGTGATTTCCATGCCCTCCGGTGTGTTCAAACCGTATGCCGGCGTTTCGACAGCCATACTCGTTTTCACAAAGACCGGACACGGCGGAACGGACCGGGTGTGGTTCTATGACATGAAGGCGGACGGCTTCAGCCTGGACGATAAGCGGAGCGAAACAAAGGAGAATGATATTCCTGACATCATCGCCCGCTTTCACGCGCCGGAGCAGGAGGAAGCGCGGAAGCGCACGGAGCAAAGCTTTTTCGTGCCGGTGCAGGAGATCATAGACAACGCCTATGATCTTTCCATCAACAAATACAAAAAGACGGAGTATGTACCCGTGGAGTACCCGCCGACGAGCGAGATCATCGCAAAGATTGAGGAGTTGGAGAAGGAGGCGCAGAAGGAGCTTCAGGCGTTGAAGGAGTTGTTGGGGTGAGGGACTTTGGGAATGAAATTGACATCCTCGAGATATGAGTATATACTCATATTACAAATAACAATCAGGAGGGATGTATGACATCGGCAGCGCAATTAAAAGCACAGGCAAAATATGATAAGACACATACCCGATCGGTTCTTCTGAAGCTAAATCTGACGACCGATGCGGACATCCTTTTGCGTTTGGACGAGGTAAACAATCGCCAGGGATATATCAAAAGTCTGATCCGCAAGGATGTCCGAGGAGCGGAAGAAATACCTTCCATCGATGCGATCAGGACGCTTCTGCTACCTGTTGTAAAGAGATATGGCATCAAAAAAGTCTATCTTTTTGGTTCCTACGCAAGAGGCGAAGCAGACTCGTCCAGTGACGTTGACCTGTTGATAGAAGGTGATGAGAGTAAAGGGATGATGACATTTTTGGAATTGCAGGAGTTGATGGAGGACTGTATCGGAAAGAAAGTTGATCTTGTGGAGTCCGAGGCAATGCTAAGCGATAATTCTCGCGCGGGACGACGTTTTCGGAGTCACATAGAAAGGGATAAGGTACTGCTTTATGGTTGAGTTTCAGGAAAGAGATGTTGACCGCATGTTGCGCATTTTAGATCATTGTGATCGTATAGCAGATTGTATTCAACGATTTGGAGACAGCTTGGATGCGTTTCTCGGGGATATCGATTACAGGGACGCAATCAAGATGAATCTGTTTCAGATAGGCGAAGCAGTAAACGTGCTGTCAGATGAGTGCAAGGAGCAGATCAAAGATGTTTCATGGCATCAAATCTACGGGATGCGGAATGTGATTGCGCATGGATACGAGAAGGTGAAAGATGATCGCATTTGGGACACCGTCAAGGAAGATGTTCCACAGTTGCAAAAAAGGATCAGAGAAGAACTGGAAGATGCCGGTGTTTCTGTGGATTAACACATCCAACCCCTGATACATGCCATAGGACCCGCAGGAAACGCAGGAAACGCCCGAAACGTGGTTGGAGATAACTGCTCTTTGAATTATAATTATTGTGAAAGATAAGGAATGACGCAAGTTGTATTGCGGGGAGAAAGGATAAACAATGAGCAAGGATGTTTTTTCATTCGTGATTTACATGATTCATGCCTGTGCGGATCGGTGGAACCAGACACCGTCCGCGGTTTATCGCATATTGCAGCAGTCAGATTGTATCAGCGGCTTTTTGGTCCCGCACTATGAGATCCTGCATACGCAGGGTACGACATTTATTGTAAATGACATCACAGAGTATTTGCATGTGAGAGGGGTACAGGTATGATCGTGTATCATGGCATCATTGAAGAAGTAAGAAATCCGGATGTTTTGCATTCTTTTCATGCTTTGGATTTTGGAAAGGGCTTTTATGTGACAAGCGTGAAGGAACAGGCAGAACGCTGGGCGAGAAGAAAAGCGAATATTTGCGGACACACGCAGGGAATCGTAAATGTTTATCAAATGAAAGTGGAGATAGAAGGCTGGAGACATCTGGCTTTCGGAGATGACATGAGTTCTTGGATTGATTTTGTCTGTGACTGCCGTGACGGTGGCATTGAATATCTGAACTATGATCTGATTTCCGGGAAAGTGGCAAACGATAAGGTCTTTCGGGTTGTGGATATGTATCACTCAGGGATATGGGACAAGGAACGTGCATTGAGAGAGATCAAGGTTTATCCGTCGTATGATCAGACTGCATTTATCACGCAAAATGCCATTGACGCATTGCTGACATTTGATTCGTTTTATGAGGTATGATGATGGATGAGAATACATTAGAAAAAGTGTATCAGGAGAATTTAGAGGAGCGTATTATCGGTCATTTGGCGGAAAGCAAAGGTCTGTCGTATGAAACGGCTATGGATGTTTTTTATCATAGCCGGTTGGCAGAAATGATTCATAGCGGCACAGAAGGCATACAGTATTTGGATTACAAGGTGCTGGTGGAAATCTTGACCGAAACCGAGGCAGAGTTGTTTGAAGGTGTGCAATGAGCCGTGCACAGACGGCACAGGAGCTGGTGCAGGTACCTGGTTTACACAATTTTGACGAATAAGTTTCCTCTTTGGCTGAGATGAGAGAGGAGAGAGGTTATGACAATTGAATTAGATTCTATGTGTGGTGTTACCGATGAGGAACTAACGGAACGATTCAAGGAGGCAATCCGCATTGACAACGAGGAGCGGCGCATAAAGGGCGAACCGATTGCAAAATATGACACTACGGAGAGAAGGGCATATCTTGAGTTCCCTGACGGAAGGAGACAATATGCAAACTGAGAAAATGCCGGAGGTTATTATCTTCGCCGGACCGAAAGGTTCTGCTTCCGCTATTTTGTGAAAACAGTGGACATTGTGTGCCTGACGATTTTGCCGAGGTCAGCAAAATCGATAGTGAAGGAGAACTTGATACAAATACTTCTGCAAAACGTGAGGAATTGGAAGGAGAAGCGGTGGTCGCAAAATTTGCGACAACCTTCGACACAAAATTGCTTGAAAAAATGGAAGATGGAAGAAGGTGACGAATAAGAGAGCTTGGAGAAACTTCTATCGGGATTTCCGATAAAAGTACACGGTAGAAAATCGTCTCTTTTGGGGGATCATTGTACGAGGTGGCAGGGGGCAGTCAAGCTAACTGCTCACAAAACTGATCAGTTGGGAAGGGATCAATCGGTGACAAAGCGTCACCGATTAAACAGGGACGGCGTTTATGACTGACCGAGATGACTACAAAATGTAGTCATCTGAAATGGGAAAAGTAAGGAAAGAGCGTGCGCGCAGAATCTGGAGAGAACGTAATGAAAGTAAGTAGACGAGGCGGTTTTTCTGATCGTAATGGTATCAAACCTGAGAATAGGGAAATACAATTGACGGAATTTGACAAGCGGACGCGGGTTCAATTACAAAACATGATTAGCAGTTTTTATAGCGCAGTTTACGGAGGGGATTTATATTACAGCAGACCGTATGTGCAAAGCTTTATCAGATTTGTGATGGGAACGATATATTCTGTATGCATTGATGAGAGGGAGATTTATGATGATGATATGGTCGTAGCCGCAATCCATAAGACGATACTGGAGGATGAATATGATGATGTATTGACATTGATAGAAGCACTGATTCAGTATTGGGATAAATATCTAAGATTGGAAAAAGGTTGTGAATACTATGATGAATACAGCAGAAAGTATAGAGAAACATCCATCTATGAACAGGCAAATCGTGTATTCAAAAGAGAGTATATTGGATACAGGTTCGTTAATCAGATCATCGTGAAAATCAGTGATTCGTATGAAATTGATGCCATTCGCGAAACGTTGGACACAAAGCACAAACCTGTATATGACCATATTTCCAAGGCTAATAAACTGCTTGCTGACAGGGATAATCCGGATTACGAAAACTCAATCAAAGAGAGTATAAGCGCGGTTGAAGCAATGGGATGCATAATCACCGGAGCGAAAGGCAAAGAAGCAACGCTCGGAAAAGTGTTGAAGAAGATGGAGGAAAACGGTGTTGACATGCATAAGGGATTGCAGTCAGCGTTTGAAAAATTATATGGTTATACATCTGACGCAAACGGGATAAGACATGCAGGCGATATTGGTAGTCCGTCATCGACATTTGAAGAAGCAAAGTTTATGTTGGTGACATGCTGTGCTTTTATCAATTACCTTACTGCGTTGTGCGCAGATTAGCAGCTTGAGATTGGCAAATTAACATTTGTGGGGATGCTATGAATTATAAAGCTTTAAAGGATATCGCAGATATTACCATGGGGCAGTCACCTGAATCTTCGAGTTATAACGAAGATCGAGATGGTTTGCCTTTTTTTCAAGGCAATGCAGATTTCGGTGATGTATATCCGGAAGAAAGGGTGTGGTGCAATGCGCCTAAAAAGATTGCGAGGGCTGGTGATATCCTTATTTCTGTACGAGCACCTATTGGAGCGCTGAACTATGCTAAAGAAGAGTGCTGCATAGGGCGTGGATTGGCAGCGATTTCTATTAAGGATGAGGCAAAAAGAACGTTTGTCTTTCGATTATTAAAGGCGAAAAATGAGGAACTCAACAGGAAAGGGACTGGGAGCACATTTAAGGCGATTGGTAAAAATGTGTTAGAAGAGATTATGGTTCCGGAAGTGTCTGAGAGTCGCCAAAGTGAATGCATGGTAATAATGGATTCGTTGGAGACTATAATGCGTGATCGAAAGAAAGAACTGTCGGGGTTAGACACCCTCATCAAAGCCCGATTTGTCGAGCTCTTCGGAGACCCAGAGAAAGGCACCTGTAAATACAGTATGAGGCGGCTTGGAGATCTTGCTGTAAAAGTATCGGACGGTGTGCATGCAAAGCCGATGTATACAGAAACTGGCTATCCGTTTTTGTCAGTGGTTAACATCAATAAAGGCATTGTGGATTTCACTGACTGCAAATATGTTTCAGAGGAAGCATATCAGAAGATGATAAAGAGTACACATCCTGAAAAGGGGGATGTGCTTTATACGAAAGTCGGTGCCACATACGGTATCCCAGCTTATGTAGATACAAAAAGAGAGTTTTGTTTATATGTTAGTGTTTGCCTGATCAAGCCAAAGCATGAAGAAATTAACTCGCGATTCCTCGCTATTCAGATGGCCATGCCTTCGATAAAACACCAGGCAGATGCCAGGATAAAAGGGATCGGGGTGCCAGATTTACATTTGAATCAAATAAAAGAGTTTGATGTAATTTGTCCTCCGAGGGAATTACAGGACGGTTTTGTCAAATTTGTCAAACAAGTCGACAAATCAAAAGTTGCGGTTCAGAAGGCTTTGGACGAAACACAGCTGCTCTTTGACAGTCTGATGCAGGAGTACTTTGGATGAAAGTTGCATCGCCACGCGACCACTCGGGAAGCGGTGCTTCCCTCGTTCGCGGCTGTCGCCGCATACATCTGCAAACGTACGGGCGCTTACGTGAGCAAGCTCCCGACGCGCCTTCCGTTGCAGATGTGCGTGGCTCGTGTGCTTCGCGAAAATCAAAAGTTGCGGTTCAGAAGGCTTTGGACGAAACACAGCTGCTCTTTGACAGCCTGATGCAGGAGTACTTTGGGTGAAGTTACAACGCCACGCGACCACGAATGCTGTATAATGATAATTGAGAAAACAATCCGGAAGGATGCGAAGAATGAGACTGTATCACGGAAGCAATGTAATCGTTGAAACGCCAAAGATTCTGACGAACGGATTTGCCAAGGACTTTGGATATGGTTTTTATTGCACGGAGAAAGAGAAACAGGCACAGAAGTGGGCGAGAACCAAGAGAGAGGGTCATGTCGTAAACGTATATGAATATTCGGAGAATCCTGCATTGAATGTAAAGCAGTTTCCGAACATGACGGACGAGTGGCTGGATTTTATCGCTGCGTGCCGGAACGGGAACGCGCATCCATTTGATATCGTGGAAGGTCCGATGGCGGATGATCAGGTATGGGATTATGTGGAGGATTTTTTGCGCGGTCTGATTTCACGGGAAGCGTTCTGGCTTTTGGTAAAATTTAAGTATCCGACACATCAGATTGCTTTTTGCACGGAGAATGCACTACAGACAATTCGCTATCTGGAGGGGTATTCCTTATGAGAAGTGTTTTTGATAAAGATGAGATGATTACGGAAGATGACCTGTATTTTGTGTGTTACATGGTGGAACGACTTGCCAGGAAGCTGTCTCTTCACAATCGGGATGTCATCAATCAAATCGAACCGGAAGAGTGGCGCAGGCTGATCAGTCTGGCGGATGTGTTGCATGCACTGAATCCGCTGCAGGTCGAGAATGACTGGATCAGAGACTATCATCTGACAGAAGGAGAATATCATATTCTGGATGTCACGCCTGGGTTTACGGAGTATGTGCCGACAGAGTTGGAAATGGGAAAGGTGTATCAGCGTCTGGTGTTGGACACCATGACACCGGAAGAAGATTATGTTGATGCCATGATACGTGTTTATAACGATGAAATATGCGAGAAACTGGATGATTATGATTGTGGCGCGTTCTATGAGCCATCCAATGTGATTGCACGCGCATATCGGCAGGGCGGCTTCTGACCTGGCGATATGCGCGTGACGCACATGAGAGATTCGAAAACGCTGACGCATCTTGATGTTCCAGATTGGCATATCAAGATGCAGGAGAGATAATGAACGAGAAAACAAAGACATCTTGCGACGGGCGCACGTAAGGCGTATGTGAAAAGCAGACATGACCAACTTTGACTTCCTCTCAACCGATCCGCAGTTTGCCGGGTTTGCCGATGTTGCGATCGCGGCGGAGCTGATGCTGCCGATTGACGCGGCGGCCTGTGTGTTTCAGTGCAGGCGGTCGATGGAGTTTGCCGTCCGCTGGATGTATTCGGTGGACAAGGCCTTGTCTTTACCGTATCAGGACAATCTGTACAGTCTGATGGGGGCGGAGGAATTTCGTGATATAGTCGGAAATGATATCTGGCGGCGGATGGATCTGATCCGCAAGCTCGGCAATCGCAGCGCACATGATAACCGGAAGAAGATGACGGAGGAACAGGCGAAGCTTTGTCTGTACAATCTGTTCATCTTTTTTGATTTCATTGCCTGCTGCTACGCGAAAGAATATGAGCCGCGCGAATATGATGAGACGCTCCCCGGAAGAACACCGGGGCTGGAAGAAGAGCCGGAGGAGCGGGAGGCGTTTATTCAGCAGCAGCAATCCGAAGTTGTGGACAGCCTGCTGTCTCTGGAGGCGCTGATTGCGGAAAACAAGGCTTTAAAGGAAGAACTCAGCAAACGACGCGACAGACAGCAGCAGAACTATGTCGAAAAGCCGCTGGAGCAGAGCGAATACAATACCAGAAAGATTTACATTGATTCCATGCTGGCGGACGCGGGCTGGACGGAAGGTGCGGACTGGATTAACGAGGTGCCCCTGGAGGGAATGCCGAACAGTGCCGGTGTCGGATACGCGGATTATGTGCTGTACGGAACGGACGGCAGGGCGCTTGCGGTGGTCGAGGCGAAGCGCACCTGCGTCAGTGTGGAAAAGGGAAGACAGCAGGCAAAGCTGTACGCGGATTTGCTGGAAGGCATCCACGGGCGGCGTCCGGTGATCTTCCTGACGAACGGATTTGAGACGCGCATCATCGACGGGCAGTATCCGGAGCGGAAGGTGGCTTCCGTTTATGCAAAGCGTGATTTGGAGAAATGGTTTAATCTGCGGGGGACGCGTTCCGGTCTGAAATTCATAGAGGTGGATCGCGTGATCGCCGGACGCTATTATCAGGAAGCGGCCATCAAGGCGGTCTGTGCTTCGCTGGATGAGAAAAACCGCAGGAAGGCGCTGATCGTCATGGCAACAGGCTCCGGTAAGACGCGCACCGTGATCGCGCTTATGGATGTTCTGATGAAGAACGGCTGGATCAAAAACGTGCTGTTCCTGGCGGACAGGACAGCGCTTGTGACGCAGGCCAAGCGCAGCTTTACGAATCTTCTCGGCGAGAAGGTCTCGTCCGCCAATCTTTGTGAGAAAAAAGCGGATGTGAATGCGCGTGTCATCTTTTCCACCTACCAGACCATGATGCACTGCATCGATACCGTCAGGGATGAAGAGGGGAAGCTGTTCACGACGGGACATTTTGATCTTGTGATCTGTGACGAGGCGCACCGTTCCATTTACAGGAAATACCAGAACATCTTTCACTGGTTTGACGCGCCGCTCATCGGACTGACGGCGACGCCGAAGGATGAGGTGGACAAGAACACTTATGATGTATTTGAACTGGAACAGGGCGTGCCGACCTACGGTTATGAACTGGCGCAGGCAGTGAAGGACGGCTTTTTGGTGGACTTCCGCTCGGTGGAATCGGAGGTCAAATTCATCGAAGAGGGCATCGTATATGAAGACCTTTCCGAGGAGGAAAAGGAAGAATACGAAAGAACCTTTTCCGACGAGAACGGCGCGTTTCCGGAAAAAATCGAATCGGCGGCACTGAACAAATGGCTGTTCAACAAGGATACCATCCGGAAGGTGCTGCGGGCGGTGCTGTCGGAAGGCCTGAAGGTGGATTACGGACAGAAGATCGGGAAAACCATTATCTTCGCCAAAAACCACGCCCACGCGGAAAAGATCTTTGAGGTGTTCAACGAGGAATTTCCGCATCTGAACGGATACGTGAAGGTGATAGACAATTACATTGAATATGCGCAGAGTGCGATCGACGAGTTTTCGGAAGCGAAGAAGCTGCCGCAGATCGCGATCTCTGTGGATATGCTGGATACCGGCATTGATATTCCGGAGATTCTGAACCTGGTTTTTTTCAAAAAGGTGTTCAGCAAGGCCAAGTTCTGGCAGATGATCGGTCGCGGGACAAGGCTTTGCGAGGGGCTTTTGGACGGAGAGGACAAAAAGTTTTTCTATATCTTCGATTTCTGCGGCAACTTCCGTTTCTTCCGCATGAACAGCGGAAGAGCGGGTGCCAACACGACAGCGCTGCAGAGCGCGATTTTCAGCCTGAAATTCGAGATGGCCTGGAAGCTGCAGGATCTTGCGTATCAGACAGAGGAACTGACGGCGTTCCGGCAGACGCTCGTGGAAGAGATGAGCGAAAAAGTCCGGGAGCTTGACCGGGAAAATTTCGCCGTCCGGCAGCACATCAAGTATGTTGATCTGTACGCGAATCCGGAGAATTATCAGGCTTTGACTTATGAAGACACGCTTGTCGTGAAGGAAGAGCTGGCACCGCTGATCCTACCTTCGCCGGATGATGTGAGCGCGGTTCGTTTTGATGCGCTGCTGTACGGCATCGAACTCGCGTATCTGGCGGGGAAGAAGTACACAAGAGCGCAGCATGATCTGATCCGGCGCGTGGACGGAATCGCGGGTGTGGCCAATATCCCGGAAATCCGTGCACAGGCCGATCTGCTGAACCGTATTCTTCACACAGACTATCTGGAGGGGGCGGGCATCCATGAGTTTGAGCATATCCGCGAAAACCTGCGTGATCTGATGAAATACCTGCCGGTGGCGTACCGCAGGTATGATACCGACTTTAAGGACGATATCCTCAACATGGAAATCCACGCGTCGGAACTGGAAAACGACGATCTGAAAAACTATAAGGAAAAGGCGGCCTTCTATGTCCGGGAGCATCAGGACAGGACGGCCATTACGAAGCTGCGTACCAACATCCCCCTGAACAGTGAGGATGTGCGGGAACTGGAGACCATCCTCTGGTCGGAGGCCGGGACGGAAGAGGACTATCACGCAAGCTTTGGTGAAAAGCCTCTGGGAGAATTTGTCCGTGAGATTGTCGGTCTGGATATGAGAGCGGCCAAGGAAGCCTTTGCGGCCTATCTTGACGAAACCGCGCTGGACAGCCGTCAGATCTATTTTGTGAATCAGATCGTGGAATTCATTGTCCGTAACGGTATGATGAAAGACTTATCCGTTTTGCAGGAGGCGCCGTTTACGGACAGGGGCAGCATCGTGGAGATCTTTACGGACATGTCCGTCTGGACGGGCATCCGGCAGACCATCGAGCGGATCAACGCAAACGCGCTGGCCGCGTAGACGCTATCGCGTTACCTTGAAGGGATTTTCGTCGAAGATCATTTCCCTTTCGTCCGTGAAGACGCGGTATTCCGTGATTTGGACGGTGCCGCCGGCGTGTTCGACGCTGACGCGCAGGTACTGGTTTTCGTCAAAGTAGAAGTCTTTGCCGGCACTTTCGCCGGATGCCGACTGTTCCCCGATAAAACGTTCCGCTTCGGAGACCGCTTCGTAGTACGCCTTTGTGCGGGCGGCGAGTTTATCGCTTAAGCGCTTGTCCGCGTTGGCGTTCACGAGCGTGAGCACGGCAAAGGAAGAAAGGCAGAGCGTCAGAAAGACGAGCAGGATGGAGGCCGTGCCGACATGAAGCTGATAACCGCGCCGCTGTCTCATCGTTCTCCCTCCTTTGTATGTGCTTCGGGATAACAGACGAGCGGCAGTTCGTAGACCACATCGCCCTGTACCGAGGTGACCTTCAGTTCCGCGGTCCGGAGTTCTCCCTTGCCGGCGTCTTCGCCGGAAGCGGGCTGCTGCCGGATGTATGCGAGGTAAGAGGCCGCGGCCAGACGGTCCGCGGGCAGGGCCTTCCAGGTGCTGTCATAATACAGCGTGAGGAGTTCATCCTCCGCGTCACACAGCGCAAAGCGTTCCGCGGTTTCGGTAAGTTCACCGCCGGCGGCGTACCAGGCTTCCGCGAGGTTCTGGGCGATGAGCGTCGCTTCCGTCAGGGTCTTGGATTCGCGGCCGATCCGCTGCGCGGAGGCAAAGACGCGCACATAGACGGCAGAGGTCAGCGCGAAGAAAAACACGACCAGTGTCATCTCCAGTAAAAACAATCCGCTTTTGCCGCCGCTTGTTCTGCGAAACCGCATCTGTCCTTATTCTCCCTCTCCGGCGGACGGATTGCTGCGAATGTGCGCGTAAAGACTGCGCTCCTCGCCGCCCGTCTCAATGAGTGTGATCTTCAGCAGATCCTCCGACACCTGCTGGCATTTCAGCTTTTCCAGCTCCGCCACGGGCTGTCCCGCCGAGGGCGGAAAGCTTAAGCCGCTTCTGGCCACCAGCTCCGTCAGCATGTTCTCGTACACATAAAGCGTTGTCGTGTACGAAATACCGTTAATTTCATAACTTAATAACAAAGCATCGGATTCTCCGACACTGCCGCATTCCACGGCGCCTTCCGCGTCCGCGCGGCGGATTTTCTCCGAAACGTAGGCATAAGAAGTACGCACCGTGCTGTTATCGCCCATGGCCTCCGCCCCCTGCCGGTACACGCTGACGCCGATGGCAATCAGCAGCACGGACGCAATTGCGAACAGCGCAAAGAGCGCCAGCACGAAGATTATGTCAATGATGTGCCGCTCGTCCCGTTTCGTGCGCATCAGGGTGTCCTCCTGTCCAGAATCGTGAAGTCGGGATACAGGTTCGAGGCCACCGGATGATAGTCCACGAAGAAGAGCTCTTTGTCATAGTTCAGGCCGTAGTGTTCCTCGAGGTATTCCAAATCCGGCGGATAAATGCCCTCAATCGCGTAGCAGGAAGCAATGCCCCTTTGCAGGGCGTGTTCCAGGGACTCCCGCTGCTTTTCGCCGGTATAGCCGCTGAAGGAGCGGATGCCGAACAGAAAGATCCCGAGGATCAGCACCCAGACCAGAAGATAGATCAGGACCGCGGGGATGTGCGGTATTCTGCTTTTTCGTTGTCCCGTGTAGGAAAAACGTGCCATTGTTACTCCTTACATTCTTTATCCGATACTGCTCATGACGCCCATCAGCGGCAGGATCACGGAGAGCAGGATCAAGCCGACGATGAGGGAGAGCAGGATGATCAGCGTCGGTTCCACGACGGAAATGGCGTGGTGCAGCCGGCGGTCGGTTTCCTGTTCGTAGTGATCCGCGATCAGGCGCATGGAGGTGTCCATGGAGCCGGACTTAAAGCCGACGGACACCATGCGCGTGTAAATCTGCGTGAAGATGCCGATCTTTTCAAGGGCCTCCGGGAAGGTGAGTCCTTCTTCCCGGATCAGGCGCTTTGCTTCTTCAATCTTTGCGGCGACACCGCTGTTTTCGACAAGCCGCTGCACCAGGTCAAGGCTCTGGTAGGTGTCCATGCCGCTGGCAAGCGTCAGCGCCATGCCGCTCGCAAAGCGGCCCGCGGCGATGTCCTCATGGAGCGAGGCCGTCAGCGGAAACTTTTGCGAAAAACGCGAGAGCATGGCCCGGCCTTTTCGCGTATGGGAGAGATAGAGCGCAAAGGCGATCAGCAGCGCCACGATGATGACGATGACGATGGTATCACGATTTAAGCGTTCTCCGAGCCTGAGCAGCGAATCGGAGAAGGCGTTCATGCCGGTGCCGAGCTGCTCAAAGACCTGGGAGAAGATCGGCAGCACCCTTGTGATGATGACAAAGACAATCAAAAACATGATGCCGATCATAATGAGCGGATAGCGCAGGGCAGAGCGGATGGTTTCCCGAAGGCCGTCCTCCCGGTCATAGAAGGCGGCCAGCGCGTCCAGCACCACGTCCAGGCGTCCGCTTTCCTCGCCGATCTGGACCATGTGAATCACATAGTCCGGAAAGACGCCGGTGGATTCCATGGCGACATGCAGCTTTTCGCCGGTATTGATGACGAGCATCATGTCGCTTAAGATGTGCTGGCCCTCCTTGTCCCTCGTGTCGGAAAGCAGGATGCGCACGCTCTCGTAGGGAGCGACGCCGCCTTTGATCAGCATGGAGAGCTGGGCACAGAAGACGGAGAGCTCATGGTGGGAGAGCGGCTTGTGCGGTTTTCTTGCTTCGATGTTCATGCTTGCTCCTAATAAATAAACTTGAGTGAATAGTTGTCACCGTCGCCGATGAAGTCTTCCAGAAAGTCGTCGCCGTTGGAAGCGGCAAAGGTCGGATCCATGAGGCTCCAGTCCTTGCCGTCGAACTCAATCATGCCGTTGATCCAGCCGATGCCGTCGATGTAAACGCTGAGCCAGGCGTGGTAGGCGGTGCCGGCATAGCCGATCTCCATCCGGGCGGGAATCTGCTGGGAACGCAGCATGGCGCACATGAGCGCGGAATAATCCAGACAGATGCCCTTCCCCGTGGCCAGCACCTCGTCCAGATCCGGCAGATAACCGCTTTCGACGGTTTCCGCCTCTTCCATGTCATAGCTGATGTTTTGAATGACGTAGTTATACACATTGGAGACCACGTCCAGATCCTCGTCGGCCGGACGCGCCAGCACGGCAGCCTCCTTCACCGCTTCGGAATCCTTGTCAAAGCGGACATACTGGTTCGGATAAAGGAAGGGCTTATAGGGATCGTTCAGCTTTACGTCCAGCATGTCGGAAAAGGCAAGGCTGTACTGTGTTTCGCTGATGTTTTCAAACACGCTGATCTCATACAGGGCGTCGCCGACGGACAAGGGAAAGACCTCCGGCGTCCCGTCGCTGGGCAGGTCATAGTAATACTGTTTTCCGCCTTCCACCTGAATCAGGAGCTTCACCTTCGGGTTTTCGCCGAGATAGCGCGCAAAGATATAGCCCTCCGCGGCATTGGAACAGTCGATTTCCGCAAGCTCGTTTTTCAATACCACCGTGCCGTCCATGGAAGGGACGAGGCACAGGGGCGTGTTGTCACGGGAACCGTCCTTATCGGGCAGCTCCCAGACTTCCTCCTGCGGCGCCGTCTGCCTGGTCTCCGGCGGAGGACTTTCCGCGCTCGCGCCGGAACCGCAGGAAACAACGGGCAGGAAAACGGCAAGGAGGGCAAATAAGCGTATGCGGTTGGATTTGCGTCTTTGCATCAAGGGCAGGTTTTCCTCCGTCTTCAGTATAACATCTTTTCCCGGAATATGGTATCGGGGATGCGTTGTATGGTATAATATGAGGGTCATGGACATTGACCGGATTTCGTTTTATGACGATTTCAAATGCGCGAAGGGAGACTGCGCCGAGACCTGTTGCAGGGGCTGGTCCATCCTCGCGGACGAGGAAGCGCTTGCCCGCTATCGCGGGGAGAAGGGACTGCTCGGGCTGCGTCTGAAGCTGGCGCTTCGGGGCAAAGAGGATGTGCAGCTGAACGCGGGGCGCGGGACCTGTTCCTTTTACACCCGGGACGGTCTGTGCGGACTGCAGAAGGCAAGGGGCGAAGACTATCCCCCGCTGACCTGTCAGGTTTACCCGCGCAGGCGCAAGCACTTCGGTCCGCGCGCGGAGGAAACGCTGGATTTGTCCTGCGTGGAGGCCGCAAGGCTCTTCCTGGCCGCGCCCGATCTTTCCTGGAAGCGTGTCCGGGAAGAAGTATCCTACGGCAGGCACGGCTCCAATACGGACGAGGCCTATTTTGCGGCACTGCTGCGCACGCGCGAAGAGCTGCTTGGCGTACTGGGGCAGGCTGCGGAGGACATCCGGGGGCGCGAAGCCGCGGAGGCCATGCGGGTGTTATCGGAGGCCTTTGCAAAGATGCTCCTCCTGGCGGGACGGTGGCAGTCCAACGCCGCAAGCGGAAGAGATCTCTTCGCGGAGGAAGGTGCCGGAGAAGAACAGCACGCGGAGACATGGTTTCCGCTGCCGGTGACCATCCTCAACGACTGGGTCAACGGCTGTCTGTATCACGAAGACCTGAAACGCAGGATTCCCTTTTTTTACCGTCTGCTGTCGTATTACATGAAACGCTTTGACGGGCTGGACGAACGGAAGGGACAGATGCGGCTGGACCGCCTGCTGAAGGAGTTTGTGAAGAAGGACGCTTTCCGGGCGGAGAAGTATCTGCACTACGCTAAGTCGGAGCTGTTCCGCTTTTACACGGAGACCTACGAGGATTACAGCTTTTTGAACCGCATCCGCTGTATGGTCATGCATACGAATCTGCTGCTGCTCTTTGACGCGCTGTTCGCGGATGAGACGGGGGCGCTGACGGCGGCGGAGGAAGCGCGGATCATCGCGGTCTATGAGAAACGCGCGAGGCACAGCGCGCAGATGGAAAAGAACATGCTGCAGGCCTGGCTTGCGAGAGAGGGAACGGTACCGTACCGGTAATGTGAGGGAGCAAATATGAAGCGTGTCGTGGTATTCGGCGGCGGAACGGGTCTGTCCTGTCTGCTGTCGGGGCTGAAACTGTTTCCGATGGACGTGACGGCAGTGATCACCGTCTCCGACAACGGCTCGTCGACCGGCGTGCTGAAGGAGGAGCTGGACATTCCGGCCGTCGGGGACGTGGGGAAGGTGCTTCTGGCCATGTCCAACGCGGACGAGGATTTTCTGCGTCTGTTAAGCTACCGCTTTTCGAAAAGCGGCACACTGCACAATCATCCGGTGCGCAACATCATGCTCTCCGCCCTGATTGACTTAAAGGGCTCCCTGACGGAAGCGGCAAAGTACATGGGGCAGCTCTTACAGATCAAGGGCACCGTGCTGCCGCTGACGGAGGATAAGGTGGAGCTGGTGGGAGAGAGCGATACCGGTGCTTTCGTCGGCGAGGAGGAGGTCAGCCGCAACATCCGCCACATCCGGCGTCTGCGCTATGACCATGACATCACCGTGACCTCGGAGGTGAAGCAGCGCTTAAAGGACGCCGATCTTGTGATCTTCAGTCCGGGGAGTCTGTACACCAGCGTGATTCCGCATCTGATCGCGCCGGAGGTGGGAGAGGTGCTGCGTTCCTGTGACGCGCCCCTGATGTACGTTTCCAATTTGGTGACGCAGCCCGGAGAGACGGACGGCTATGACGTCAGCGGTCACGTGCGCGTGCTGAACCGCTATCTCTATCTGTTTGACCGGCATCTGACAACGGTGGTGGCGAACAACGCGGAGATCGACGCGCGGATCATCGACAAATACCTGAAGACGGAGAACAAGACCATTGTGCATCTGGACCGCGACAAGGTACGCGCGCAGGGTGCTGAGATCATAGAGGGGGATATCTTCTCCATCGAAGAGGAGACCATCCGCCACAACGCGTTAAAGACGGCATATCTGATTTTTTCCTATCTGATGGAGGGCTGACATGGAGTACACAACATTCGGAAACACCGGCTTGAAGGTTTCAAAACTCTGCTTCGGCACCTGGGGCATCGGCGGTGCCGGCTGGGACGAGTACAGCGAGGAGGTGCGTCTCGACGCGCTGCACGAAGCGCTGGAACAGGGCATCAATTTCTTTGACACGGCGCCGGCCTATAACACGGGTGCCGCGGAAAAGCTGATCGGCAGGGTGCTGGAGGAGAGCGGAAAGCGCAAGGACTGCGTGATCGCGACAAAGTGCGGAAATGACTTTATTGACGGAAAGTATGTGCGGAACGGCTCCGGCGCGTACATCAAAGAACAGATCGAGCGCTCGCTGGAATACCTGAGAACAGATTACATTGATATTTATCTGCTGCACTGGCCGGATCCCTCGGTGCCCTTGGAGGATACCTTCGGTGCGCTGCAGGAGCTGCGTGAGGCCGGGAAGGTACACTTTATCGGCGTCTGCAACCATACGGCGGAACAGCTGGCGGCGGCAAACAAGGTCTGCCCCCTGGATGTGTCGCAGGAACAGTTTTCCATGCTGGTGCAGTCCAAAGTGCCGACGCTGAGGGCGGCAGCGGAGCAGGGCATGGGTACCATGGCCTACGGCGCGCTCGGCGGCGGTATGCTGACCGGACGCTACCGCACGCTGGAGACCTACGAAGAAATGGACAGCCGCAACCGCTTCTATCCCTTCTTCCGCGAGCCCGGCTTCTCGAAGGCGATGAATTTGCTGACCCGTCTGGACCGCATTGCGGCGGAATGCGGCACCTCGCTTCCGCAGCTGACCCTGCGCTGGACCATGGAACAGGACTTTGTCTCCGTCGTCCTCTTCGGCGCACAGATGGCCGAGCGCGTCCGCACGAACGTGAGGGCACTGTCCCTTCGCTTAAGCCCGGAGAAGATCGCGGCCATTGACCGCGCCATCGCGCAGGAGTTCCCGCCGGAGGGCTGAGGGAGGCACAAAAGGCCGCTTTCGAAGTATATTGACATTTTCAGGGCGGTTGTGTATAGTATCTAAGTCGGTCTTTTTGCGTAAGACCGTACGTGGCGAGATAGCTCAGCTGGCTAGAGCACACGGTTCATACCCGTGGTGTCGAGGGTTCAAGTCCCCCTCTCGCTATTATGAAAGAATTTGTCATCGCAACAGCATCGACATGTGATATTGAGGCATCTTGGCTTTCGGAGCACGGGGTGCCTTTCATCTCGTATACCTTCACAATCGGAGAGACGGTGTATGAGGATGACTGCACGCCGGAGATCCGGAACATGTGCTACACGGCCATGCGCGAGGGAAAGATGCTGCAGACCTCGGCCATCCAGCCCGCCACCTACGAGGCCTTTTTCCGTGAGATTCTGGAGAAAGGATGCGATCTCATTTACACGGACATGAGCCGCGCGATTTCCAGCTCCATCGAGCACGCGGAAATCGCGATCGAAAAGCTGCGCGGGGAATTTCCGTCGCAGCGGATTCACTTCATTGACAGCTTCAGCATCACCGGCGGACTGCATCTCTTTGTCAAAAAGCTGGTTGCCCTGAAGGAAGAGGGGAAGAGCTTTGACGAAGTTGTCGAATGGGGCGAGGCGCATAAAAAAGAATACATTCACCGCTTTATGGTGGAGGATCTGCAATGGCTGCGCAGGGGCGGACGTCTGTCCAATGCTTCCGCGTTTATCGGAACGCTGTTGTCCATCAAGCCGATGATTTATGTCACGGAGGAGGGAAAACTCTTCGCCTGGAAAAAAGTACGCGGCCGCAAAAAGACCGTCCATGAACTCGTGCTTTCCATGCAGGAGGATCTGTCCGAAGAAACATCTTCGGAGATTACCGTAATCTCCGCCGATGACCGTGAGGACTGCGAGGCCGTTGTCCGTCTGATCAAAGAAACCTATCCGCAGTTCAAGGATGCGGAGATTCCGGTCATGGATCTGGGACCCACGATTTGTGCCCATGTGGGACCGGATTTTCTCGCCATCTGTTATCACGGCAGGGAACGGGTGATTTCCGGCTGAAGCGATAATGGTTATCGTTTTTATATGCACACATTCTTCTTTTATTTTAATCGATAATCTGATAGAATAATCCTTGGGCCTTTCCCCGCCGCTCTGCGGCGATCAACTTGCTATACATAGGTGGCAGGGTTCCGATATAATAAAGGGGCAGGCAAGGAGTGGCCCCCATGGAAAGTATAAGCTTACATAGTTCGCATAATGTT
>JAFZLB010000012.1 GCA_017551665.1 Lachnospiraceae bacterium | reverse complement strand
TTGTTTCCCGCACTATTTCTTTTCCGGCAAATCAATCACACCCGCCGCCTTCTTTAAGATTTCCAGCTCCCGCGGCGTAAACTCGTTTTCGTCGCGCAGGTACATGCCGAGAAAGAGGTAGTAGGCCGCGTGTTTGGAGATTTTCTTCTCCGACGCCAGCGTTTCCACCTGCGGCATAATGAGCTTTGCCAGATGCTTTTGCAGATCGTTCGGTTCTTCCGTCATGTTCTTTATTCCGATAGTATATTATCTATAATTTCGTATATCTCCTCCCGCCCGGTTTTTGCCGTGGCGGAAAAAAAGACCAGCGGCTCGTCCGCTTCGAGGGCGAGACCTTTCTGAAGAACGGACTTCTGTTTTGCCAGTTCGTTTTTGGAAAGCTTATCGGACTTGGTGGCGATGACGACAACGCGCTTCCCGATGTGCCGCGCGAAGTCCAGCATCTGAAGATCACTGTCCTGCGCTTCGAGACGCGCGTCCACCAAAAGAAAGAGCGCGCGCATCTGCGCCGTGCGCTTCATGTAACGCTCGATCATCGGCCCCCACTTCGCGATTTCTTCCTTCGAGCGCTTCGCGTAGCCGTAGCCGGGCAGATCCACGAGATAGAACGCGGAATCCGTCTGTCCCGCGCCGCCGCCCTGCCCACTCTGCACGGCAGCATCATCGACGGGCGCCTCCCGTCTCACCGCAACCTTGTAAAAGTTGATCGTCTGCGTCTTGCCGGGCTTGCCGGAGACACGCGCAAGCGACTTGCGCTGCATCAGCGTATTGATGAGCGAGGATTTTCCCACATTGGAACGACCCGCGAACGCCAGCTCCGGTAAGGTGTTCAACGGGAGCGCGCTCGTCGGGCCGCAGACGGTTTCCAGTTCGACATTCAGAATCTTAAGCATTTTTCGGCAGGGGGAGTTTTTGCACTTCCTCGTTTTCCCGCACGAGCAGCGGCGAGGAATCCCCCTTCACCGCGGCCTTCGTGATCACACATTCCGTCACGGATTCATCCGAGGGAATGCGGTACATCACATCCATCAGCGTATCTTCCATGACGCTGCGAAGACCACGCGCGCCGGTCTTGCGCTCATAAGCAAGATCCGCGATCTCCTCGATGGCGTCTTCCTCAAACTTCAGATCCACATGATCAAAACGGAAGAGCTTCTTATACTGCTTCACCAGCGCGTTGCGCGGCTCCTTTAAGATGCGCACCAGTGCGTCGCGGGAAAGCCCCTCGAGCGTCACGGTGATCGGAAGCCTCCCGATGAACTCCGGAATGAGACCGAACTTCACCAGATCCTCCGGAGACACATGCGAAAGAATCTCCCCGATCTCACGCTCCGTCTTGTCCGCGATCTCCGCGTTGAAGCCGATGGAGGAACGGTCCAGACGCGCTTCCACAATCTTGTCCAGGCCGTCAAAGGCACCGCCGCAGATAAAGAGGATGTTGGAGGTGTCAATCGTCAGCAGCTCCTGGTGCGGATGCTTGCGTCCGCCCTGCGGCGGGACACTGGCGATCGTGCCTTCCACGATCTTCAACAGCGCCTGCTGCACACCCTCACCGGAAACGTCACGCGTGATCGAAACGTTTTCGCCCTTCTTGGTGATCTTGTCAATTTCATCAATGTAAATGATACCGAACTGCGCGCGCTCAATATCATAATCCGCGTCCTGGATAAGCTTTAAGAGAATGTTCTCCACGTCCTCACCGACATAGCCCGCTTCCGTGAGCGTCGTCGCGTCCGCGATCGCAAAGGGCACGTTGATGATCTTGGCCAGCGTCTGCGCGAGATAGGTCTTGCCGGAGCCCGTCGGCCCGATCATAATGATGTTGGACTTTTGCAGATCCACGTCATCATCCGTGTCTTCGTTCAGCGGCGTCAGGATGCGCTTGTAGTGATTGTATACGGCGACGGAAAGCACCTTCTTCGCTTCGTCCTGTCCGATGACATATTCGTCCAGGAAGTCGTTGAGCTCCTTCGGGCGCAGCAGATTGATCTGCGTCTCCTCACCGGGATAAACCTCCTCCTCCATGTCCTCGAATTCTTCATCAATGATGTCCGCGCAGATATCCACGCATTCGTCACAGATGTAGACACCGCCCGGGCCCGCAATCAGCTTGCGCACCTGATCCTGTGTCTTGTTGCAGAAGGAGCAGCGAATCTCGCCGTTCTTGTTGTTCATGTTCGTTATCATTGGTCACCTCATCAGTCCCCGCGGGGACAGCCTCCGCAACGGAAGCCCGTTTTCCTCTTACTTCTTTTCTTTTTCTTTCTTCTCTTTCTCCGATTCCACACGCTTCGTCACAACGGAATCAATCAGACCGTACGCCAGCGCTTCCTCCGCGTCCATCCAGCGGTCGCGCTCCGTATCCTCCGCGACCTTCTCCACCGGCTGTCCGGTGTTCTCGGAAATGATGCGGTTCAACAGGGCCTTCGTCTTCAAAATGTGCTTTGCGGCGATTTCGATTTCCGTCGCCTGACCGCGGCTGCCGCCGGAGGGCTGGTGAATCATGATCTCCGCGTTCGGGAGTGCCATGCGCTTGCCCTTCGCGCCGCCCGCCAGAAGGAAGGCACCCATGGAAGCCGCCATGCCGATGCAGATCGTGGACACATCGCATTTGATGTACTGCATGGTGTCGTAGATCGCAAGGCCCGCGTGGACGGCGCCGCCGGGAGAGTTGATATACAGGTGAATATCCTTGCCCGGATCCTCCGCTTCCAAAAACAGAAGCTGCGCCACAACCACCGCGGCGGAATTGTCATCCACTTCCTCGCCGAGGAAAATGATGCGGTCCTTTAACAGTCTCGAATAAATATCATACGAACGCTCGCCGCGCGAGGTCTGCTCAATAACATAAGGGATTAGACTCATCCTTCTTCTTCCTCCTTTTTTTCGGCCCTTTTCCGTTTCGGAACGGCGCGCTTCGGCTTCGCTTCGCCCGTCGCGTCCTCTTCCGCGTCCTTCTTTTTCTTCGGTTCCTTTGTCGCCTTCGCGTTGTCCACGAGGAACTTCGCCGCCTTTTCCATCAGGATGTCTTCGCGGAGATCCTTCTCTTCCTTTTCGCCGGTCAGCTCCTTGACGCGGTCCAGCTCCAGGCGGTAGTTCTTCGCGACTTCCTCTAACTTTTTGTTAAAGTCCTCATCGGAGACCGTGAAGCCCTCCGCCTTCGCGACGGCTTCCAGCACGAGACGTGCCTTGATGCGTTCAATCGCCTGCGGCCGCATCTGTTCCATCATGCGGGCCTCGGACTGTCCCATCATCTGCATGTACTGCGGATAGCTCATGCCCTGCATCTGCAGCTGCATCGCGAAGTCGTTGACCATCTGCCGCTGCTGCGTCTCCACCATGGGCTCCGGCAGGTTGATGTCGGAATCCTCAATCAGCGCCTTCACGCACTCGTCCTCACGCGTGCGCTGCGCTTCCTTTTCCTTGTTCTCCGAAAGCTGCTTCTTCAGGCCCTCACGGAACTCCGCAAGCGTTTCGTATTCCGAAACATCGGAGGCGAAATCATCATCCAGCTCCGGCAGCTCCTTCGCGCGGATCTCATGGATGAAGCAGTGGAAGACCGCTTCCTTGCCGCTTAAGCTGGCCTCGTGATAGCTCTCCGGGAAGGTAACCGTCACATCGCAGTGCGCGCCGGCTTCCTGCCCGATCAGCTGATCCTCGAAGCCCGGAATGAAGGTGCCGGAACCGATGGTCAGAAGCTGCTCTTCGGCCTTGCCGCCTTCGAAAGGAACGCCGTCGATCATGCCCTCGTAATCCAGCTTGACCGTATCGTCCGCCTGCACGGGACGGTCCGTCACCGTGACATCGCGGGCGCTGAGCTTGCGCTGCCGCTCCAGTTCTTCTTCCACTTCCGCGTCCGTCACGGAGGTATCGATCTTTTCAATCTCAATGCCCTTGTATTTGCCAAGACCCACCGGCGGCTTCAGGGCCACCTCCGCCGTAAAGATAAAGGGCTTGCCGCTTTCGATCTGCTCGACGGAGATCTTCGGCGAGGATACGATGTCCTCTCCGCTCTCCTTCATGGCCTCGGGATATTCCTGCTGCACCAGCGTGTCCGCGGCTTCCTCATAAAAGACTTCTTTGCCGTACATCCGCTCAATCACCGCACGGGGTGCCTTGCCCTTGCGGAAGCCCGGGATGACAATGCGACCGCGCTCCTTGCGATACGCGGCGTTGATGGCCTCTTCCAGTTTGTCTTCGCTGACCTCGATCGTCAGCTTCGCCATGCTGTTTTCCAGTTTTTCTACCGATACACTCATGCTGTCTGTTTCCTCTTTCTCCTTAATTTATATTGCCGTGTCAAAAGCTGACACGCACCAATCTCTAAATATAGCATATTCAGGCCCGAAACGCAAAAGCGGAAGGGGCTTACGCCCGGTAGCAGATCGCCTGTGCGATCGCATCCGCCTTTTCTTTGCCCTCCAGCACTTCCACGATCTTCAGCGCGAACGCCATCGCCGTGCCCATGCCGCGCGAGGTGATGATGTGACCGGACACAACCACTTCCTCTCCCTGCGGAATCTCCGCGCCGGAAAGCGCTTCCTCCGCGCTCGGGTGTGAGACGGCTTTGCGTCCCGCAAGCAGCCCCATCCGCCCCAGGATCCCCGGTGCCGCGCAGATGGCGGCGATGCGGCGTTCCGCTTTATCAAAGCGCCGGATCTGTTCCGTCAGCGCTTCGCAGCTCTCCAGGTTTTTCGTACCCGGCATGCCGCCCGGCAGCACGATCATGTCCAGCGCGTCAAAGTCCACTTCTTCCAAGAGGCTGTCCGCACGCAGGGCGATGCCGTGCGAACCGGTCACGCGGTGTCCGCAGCCGCAGTTCTCCGCGTCCTTGACAGGAACGCGCACCACATCCGTTTCAATCTCCGCGCGGCGGCAGATGTCCACGACCGTCAGCGCTTCAATTTCCTCAAATCCGTCCGCAAAGAATACCGCGATTCTGCTCATGTTATACTCTCCCGTACACATCCGCCAGCGCGCGCAGTCTTGCGGCCAGAGCCTTTGACGCCGCGCCGCTCTTCATCCGCCAGACCCAGTTATTGCCGATCGTGGACGGCGTGTTGATCCGCGCGTCGGCGCCGAGGACAAGCAGATCCTGCATGGGAATCACGGCCGTGTCCGCCGTGCTCGCGAGTGCCGCGCGCACCATGGCCTCCGTCACCGCCTGCGGAATTTTCTTTTCTTCCGTTTCGCGCACATCCAGATACCGCAGCACACAGGCGGCGTCCTTTTTCTTCAAAGTCTCCCACCAGCCGCAGGTCGTGTGGTTGTCATGCGTGCCGGTATAGACGATGCAGTTCTTTTCGTACTGATACGGCAGATAATCGCTCGAATATTTTCCGTCCTCGTCCGGATAAAAGGCAAACTGCAGCACCTTCATGCCGGGGAAGCCCAGTCCTTCCTTCAGACGGTGCACCGCTGGCGTCAGAAAGCCCAGGTCCTCCGCGATGATCTGCTGCGGGCCGATGGCTTTTTTGACTGCCTGAAACAGCGCGGCTCCCGGCCCCTTGCGCCAGACGCCCTTTTCCGCCGTCTTGCGTGAGGCCTTGATGCAGTAATAAGCCTCGAAGCCGCGGAAATGATCAATGCGCACGGCGTCACAGAGCGTAAAGGCGTAACGCAGCCGCTCCGCCCACCAGGCGTAACGCTGCTTTTTATGCACCTCCCAGCGGTACAGGGGATTGCCCCAGAGCTGGCCGGTCTTCGTGAAATCATCCGGCGGACAGCCCGCCACCTCGATCATGTGCCCCTCTTCATCCAGATCAAACAGCTCCGGCTGTGCCCAGACATCAGAGGAATCATAGGCCACATAAATCGGCAGGTCGCCGATGATCTGCACGCCCTTCTTTGCCGCGTACAGCTTCAGCGCGCGCCACTGCTTGTCAAACACAAACTGAAGGAAATAATGAAAGGCGATTTCGTCCGCGTACTGCCTGCGGCTTAGGTTGATCGCCCGCGTGCGGCGCAGACGCAGATCCTCTTCCCAGGTATCCCAGGGCTTTCCCTCATGCGCTTCCTTCAGCGCCATGAAGAGCGCGTAATCCGGCAGCCAGTCTTTGTTTTTCCGTACGAAGGCGTGAAACTCGCGCACCTCCAGGCCGCTGCCGCCTTTCCCGAAGGGGCTGCCCGCGTAGGCTTCGCGCAGCATCTTCAGACGGTTTTGATAGAGCATGCCGTAATCCACCCGCGTTTTGTCCCTGCCGAACTCATAGCGGCGAAGCGCGGCCGCGTCAATCCAGCCGTCCTTGGCCAGCGTCTCCGGGTCAATGAAATAGGGGTTGCCGGCGAAGGTGGAAAAGGACTGATAGGGCGAGTCCCCGTAGCCCGTCGGTCCCATGGGCAACACCTGCCAGTACGTGACGCCGGCGGCACTTAAGAAGTCCACAAAGGCATAAGCCTCTTTGGAAAAGCAGCCGATGCCGTACGCGGACGGCAATGAAAAAACAGGCAGCAGAACTCCGCAGGCGCGTTTCATTTTATTCCCCCCTGATGCCCCAGATCAGATTGCGCCACTGCGCCACCTGCTCCGGTGTCATGAAGCCGTTGCTCGTTCCCATATAGCCGATCTTATAGGACGCAAACAGCAGCGCGTTTTTGACGGCGGCAACGGAATCCCCCGTCTCCAGATAAAAATGCAGGAAGCAGGAAATCAGCGCGTTACCGGCGCCCGCCGTGTTGACGACTTCGTTGGTCTTGACCGTGTTGTAATGCGCGATGATATCCTTTTCCCGGTCAAAGAGGATGAGACCCTCGGCACCCTGCCCCAGAATAATAATGTCCGTGCCGTAGGTCTGCTCAATGGATTTGATGAAATCGTAAGGATCTTCCTCCAGCGCGTCATCGCTGAAATACAGGACGTTCGCGGCGGAGAGGAAATCCGTGTTGAACTGTTCCTTGTCCCTGCGGAAGGAACGGATGTTGACCGCGATCTTTTTGCCCGCCTTCTGTGCAGCCGCGGCGAAGGGACGGCAGAAGTTCGCGTTCGCCAGCACCACCATGTCACAGTCCGCGATCGCCTTGTCCGCCAAAACCATGTCATAGGCGACCTCACGCAGGTTTTTGATGTCCTCGAAAATCTGCTGCCTGCGTTCCTCATCGTAGAGGATCACCACCATCGGCGTTTCATCGAGCAGCGGGAGCATGTGCTCCGTGTTCAGCGTGATCTTCCGGTCCGGCGGATTGATCAGCTTGTCATCGATGTTTTTGCCGACGATGGAAAAGAACTTCACGTCATTGCCAAGCCAGGTCAGCGCCAGCGATTCGTTGTACGCGTCGCCGCCGGCGGAGGTGTGGATGGAATTGGGCATGGCTGTTGTCAGCCGGTACTCCACCGGTATCTTCTCCACTTTGACAATGGTTTCGATCTGCGTAATGCCCGCCACTACAAACTTACTCATCCTTTTTCCTCCTGTCACTTATAACTCACACGTTTGAGCGTCTCCAGGTAGGCCAGCGAACCCTCTTCATAGCGCGCCAGCCAGTCTTCCCTTGTCTTGTCGATCTCCGCAAGAAAGCCCGTCAGCACATACCACACGATGTTGGAAACCAGTTCCACCGGTGCGTCGTCCTTAAAGGGCGTACGGTCATAGCGTTCCGCGATCTGCTGCGTCAGCTCCGTGAATTCTCCGCGCTTTTCCCTGATCACCGAAAGCGCTTCCGGATCCGTCTCCTCTTCCGCGCGCATCAGGAACATGCGGATGTAAGGGTACTGACGCATCGCGTCGTTCCAGGCCGCAAGCATCTGGATCTGCAGCCGGAAAAAGTCCGTTTCCTTTTCCGTTACATTCCGCTGAAACTCCAGCGAAATAAAACGCAGGGAATAATCATACAGAAAGCCGTAGAGACCGAGCTTCGATGTGAAGTAGTGAAAGAGCAGACCCTTGCTGATGTGCGCGAGCTTTACCATCTCGTCCGTTGAGGCATGGGCATAGCCGCTTTTCGCAAAGACCTCCATCGCAGCCCCCATGATGCGGTCCTGCTTTTCCTTCCGCAGATCAAAAAACTTTTCATTCATAATAGCTGAAAAACTCCTCCCCCAAGTGTTGACCATGATGGTCTACTCCATCTTACCACGCTTTTTCGGATTTTTCCACGCTTTTTCATTTTTTTCTTCCATTCGGAGCAAAGATGTATTAAAATAGAGACGTTCCGAGTAATTCTATCGCGGCGAAAGGAAGGGAATAAGAATGGCAAAAGGATTCAGAAAACTCATGACACTCTGCACGGTAGCAGGTGCTGCCGCTGCCGGCGCTTACTTTTACATGAACAAGAAGGACAAGCAGCTGGCGGATGACTTCGATGACTTCGATGATTTCGATGACTTCGATGACGCGGACACGGAGGACAGCGCTTCCGCCGGGTCTTCCTCTCATGATTATGTCAACCTGAACGGCGAAGAGGACGGTGCCGGGGAAGAGGAGGAAGAAGAACCGGAACCGGAAGCAGAGCCGGCGGCGGAAAAGGAAGAAGAGGACTCATCTTCCTCCCTGGCGGATGCCGCAAGGAAAATGGCAGCCGAGAGCGCACGCATCGCAAAGGAAACGGAAGACGCCGCCAATCATGTGTATCAGGCGGATGACATCGAGACAGAAAATTTCTTCGATGACACAAAAGACTGATCTTCCGAAAGAACGGATCCCGGGCAGGCGTAAGGAGTTTCCTTACGCCTGTTTTTTTGCGTCCAGCAGTTCCTTTAAATCCTGCGCCTTGTGGCGCAGATTGGGCTGAATGTTCGGATTGACGAGGATGGAGCCTAAGAAACGGGAGCAGTCCTGGAGCATATCCTGACTGTAATAGAGCGCCGCCAGCAGATAATCCACCGTCTTTTCATCCATTTCCGCAATCGGGTAGTTTTCGTTCTGGCGGGCCTGGATAAAGCCCTCCAGCGCCTGCTTCAGCAACCCCTTCTCCGCCGCCTCGTTTTCTTCGATTTTATCCGCCGGCGTATCTCCCGACGCTTTCATGTATTCCGTTTCCCCGCGAATGACCCAGGCGGCTTTCAGGCAAAGGTATGCCTTCTCACTGGCTCTCGCCTGTCTGGCGACGGCATTGGCAATGGCCAGCTGGTATCTCAGTTTTGCCTCGTCGTACGTGTAAATATCCCCGTCAAAGTGCAGGGGTTTCAGTTTGGCACTGATGGCCTCCTTCACCATTTTCAGCTGCTTGTCCGTCTGCTTGCCCTGATAAATCTCATGCACGGAATAACCGCAGAAGGGGCAGGTAATGACCTGGTATTTCAGCTTGTCCACCGTATCGAACACCGTCCGGAGATCGTAATCATATTTCACCGGATGCACCTTGCCCGTGCGCACCGTCTTGCAGGTAAAATCAGTGCTGCAGATCGGACACTTGTATTTTTTATCAAAAAGAAAATCCTTCTCCTCCGTATAGCTCAGTTTCGCGGGTTTTCCTGCGGCAACCTTCGCCGCAGCAGCCGCCGGCTGTGCCCCCTTCTTTTCGCCGTCGAACAGTTCCTCCTGTCCGAATCCGTCCAGTCCCAGTTTTTCCAGTCCGTCAAAGATTGCCATTGCTTAACCCCTCTCTTGTCCCTGTCGTTTGCCCTTTATGCCGGCAGGCGGAAGGAACTCTTCATGGAGACGATGCGGTGAAACACCGGCGCGCCTTCCTTGGAATCCTTCACGTCCGCGTGAAAATATCCGCTGCGTACAAACTGGAAGCTGTCGCCGCCTTTGGCCTGTCCGAGTGCCGCTTCTAACTTCGCGTTTTCGCAAAGCTTCACGGAATCCGGATTGAGGTTGACGCTTCCGTCCTCTTCATTATACACGCCCTTTTCTTCATCAATCAGGCTTTCGTAGACGCGCACCGGTGCCGTGACGGCAGTCGCGGCGTCCACCCAGTGGATCGTGCCCTTGACCTTTTTGTCCGCGCCGGGCATGCCGCTCTTTGTGTCCGGATCATAGCTGCAGTGTACCACGGTCACATTGCCCTCCGCGTCCTTTTCGCAGGAAGTGCAGGTGACAATATACGCGTTCATCAGGCGCACCTCATTGCCCGGGAAGAGACGGAAATATTTTTTCGGCGGCTCTTCCATGAAGTCCTCGCGCTCAATGTACAACTCTCCGGAGAAGGACACCTCACGCGTGCCGCGTTCCGGCGCCTCTTTATTATTCTCCACCGTGAGCATCTCCGTCTGCCCCGCCGGATAATTGTCAATCACCAGCTTCACCGGATCCAGCACCGCCATCACGCGGTCCGTCGTCAGCTTCAAATCCTCGCGCAGACAGTATTCCAGCATGGCCATGTCGCTGCTGGACTGCGCCTTGGATATGCCGGAGAGCGTGATGAAATTGCGCAGCGCCGCCGGCGTGTAGCCGCGTCGCCTCAGCGCGGCGATCGTGACCAAGCGCGGATCGTCCCAGCCGTCCACCAACTTGTCTTCCACTAACTTTTTGATATAACGCTTGCCGGTCACGACATTCGTCAGATACATTTTCGCGAACTCGATCTGCCGCGGCACGGAGGCCCAGGGCCTTTCTCCTGCTGCCGCGTCCGGCGCGGCCTCGCGGATGACCCAGTCGTACAGCGGTCTGTGATCTTCAAACTCCATCGTGCAGAGGCTGTGCGTCGTGCCCTCGACGGCATCCTCAATCGGATGCGCGAAGTCATACATCGGATAAATGCACCACTGCTCTCCCGTGCGCGGATGCGCGATGTGCGCCACACGGTAAATGACGGGATCCCGCATGTTGATATTGGGCGAGGACATATCGATCTTCGCGCGCAGCGTCATCGCCCCGTCCGGCACGCTGCCGCTCTTCATTTCCTCAAACATCCGGAGGCTTTCTTCCGCCGGACGTTCCCGGTCCGGATCATTCTTGCCCGGTTCCGTCAGCGTCCCGCGGTATTCGCGCATTTCCTCCGCGGAGAGCGTGGAAATAAATGCCTTGCCGCGTTTGATCAAACGTACGGCCGCGTCGTACATTTCCTGAAAGCAGTCGGAGGCATAACGGATCTCTTCCTTGTAGCCCTCCGTCAGCCAGTCCACGTCTTTGATGATGGCTTCCATGAACTCTTCCTTTTCCTTGGAAGGATTCGTGTCATCGAAGCGCAGCAGAAAGCGTCCGTCATATTCCTTCGCGATGCCGGAATTGAGCAGGATGCTTTTCGCGTGGCCGATGTGCAACAGCCCGTTCGGCTCCGGCGGAAAGCGCGTCTGCACATGATCATAGACGCCTTCCTTCAAGTCCTTGTCAATCTCGACCTCAATAAAATGTCTCGATACGGTTTCTTTGTTTTCTTCTGCCATGGTTTCCTCTTGCTTTATAACGAAATGTCCTCTAAAATCTCTTCCCCTTCGCCTTCCTCTTCGCCGTCACCGAAGATAAAGGTCTCTTCAAAAATCTCACGCGCCACGGGCTTGCCGAAATAATAGCCCTGGATGTGCTTGACCTTCATATCCTCCAGCACATTGACCTGTGCCTGTGTCTCAATTCCCTCGACGCAGATGTCCGCGCCGATGGCCTCCGCCAGCTCCGCGATCATGCGGATGAAGGCCTGGGAGAAGCTGTCCTCCGCCAGCTCCTTCACGAAGTTCTGGTCCACCTTGATGATATCAAAGGGCAGGGCACGGATATTGCCGAGCGAGGAATAGCCCGTGCCGAAATCATCCAGCGCCAGGCGTACGCCGAGGCGTTTGATGTTCATCAGAATGACCTTCATGCGGTCCAGATCATTGATGGCGAGGGACTCCGTGACCTCCAGCGTCAGGTGCTCGGGCTTCAGACCGCTGTCCGTGAGCGCTTCCTTCACCACATCCACGATATCCGGCTGCAACAGCTGCACGACGGAAAGGTTGACGTTGATCGTGAAGTCCGGCTTTGCGGTATCGTTCCAGAATTTACAGAACTTGCAGGCCTGCGCCAGCACATGGTTGCCGATGGGACCGATGAGCCCCAGGTATTCCGCGAGCGGGATGAATTCCGCAGGCGAGATAAAGCCCAGCTTGGAATTCCAGCGCACCAACGCCTCCGCGCCCTTCGCGACGCAGCCTTCCTCCGTATCGACGATGGGCTGGAAGTAAATTTCAAATTCCTCATAGCCCGCCACCGTCGCGTCGCGCATGTTTTTCTCCATGTCAAGACGCCTGCCGGAAGCGGCATCGAAATCCGCGGAATACCGCGCGATGCGGTTCTTGCCGGATTTCTTGGCCTCGTACATCGCGATGTCCGCTTTCTGTATCAGTTCGCTGACCGTGCTGCCCTCCGTCGGGAACTCCACGGTGCCCATGCTCATGGTGCAGTAATAATCCGCGTCCTTGAGATACCAGGGCTTCGCGAAAATTTCCTGTATGTCTTCCAGGATCAGCTCCAGACGGTGATACTGGTCGCTCTTGACGATGGCGACAAACTCGTCACCGCCCATGCGGTAGCAGCTGCCCTCCAGACCGTCCACCGCGCTCATGGCTTTGGAAATCGTCTTTAAGAGAATGTCACCGTATTGATGTCCCAGGCCGTCGTTGATGTGCTTGAAGTCATCGAGGTCAATGTACATCAGCGCGCCCTTCGTGCCCATGCGCTTCGCGTCCTCCAGCTGCTTCGCGAGATCACGCTCAAAGCACATGCGGTTGTAAAGGCCCGTGAGGAAATCCGTATAGGCCTGCTGCTCGATGCGTTTCTGGTAAACCTTTTTCTCCGTGATGTCATAGATCGCGATGAGCGAAACCGGCCGGAAGTCCACCCAGCTGATGTGCGTGTAATACAGATCATACCAGCGGTCACGGTCCTCATGGTAAATCTCGTGGTTGCCGCTGTCGGAATCCTCCGGCACGTTGGACTCAAAGAGTTCCTTCAGCCTGCCGTCCCGCAGTTCCCTGGAAAAATTCGTGCGCAGCAGGCGGTTCGCGAAGAGCAGACCGTTTGTCTTTACGTCGCGGACGTAAATGGCGGAGCCGATGTTATCCAGCATGGATTCCAGCGCGGCGTAGGAACCGACAAGGGAATTGTGCTGTGTACGTTTCGTGATGACGGACTGCATGATGCGCGTCGCGTCCGACAAAAACTTGAGATCGTCAATGCTGTACGTGCGTTCCGTGCGCGTCTCCGCAAAGCAGGCATAGAAGGCAGGCTCGTTATCCATCATAATCGGCATGACGGCCAGTGCCTTGATCTGCATCTCATCAATCTGGGCGCGTTCTTCCGCCGACATGGCGGAATCCGTCGCGATCACCTGCGCGGTGTCGCCCCGCAAAAACCAGTATGGTTCAATATTCTTCACACGGCGGAACAGCGGCATTTCCCGCTCCGCGCACCACTGCGTCGCGATATCGATCAGTTCGTTGCCCTTATGAATCTGCGCCATAAAGGCGTGGGAAATGTCCAGATACTCACAGACATAGCCGAGTTCCCGGGACATGATGTCTTCGATGGGACCGTCGGCATCCAGCAGGGAAACGATGCGCGTCACCGCCTCCGCCCGGGAGAGTGCGCCTGTCATGCGGCGTGCGGAATCCGAGCTCTTCGCGCTTTCGGCCAATGCCTTGTCCCTCGAAAGGGACACGGAATACAGCGTCTGCATGGAGCTGCGCAGGAGTTCCAGCGAATCAAACATCCTCGATTCCGTGACGCTCTGGGACGTGCCCGTCAGCATCGGCTGCGGATAATTGCGGTTGCCGGTGTCACGGTTGACGATCACCGCGCAGACAATCCAGACAAGGAAGGGTCTGCCCGCGTCGTCCTTGATGGCACAGGCCGCAATGCGCGCGTTCGGATAATCCGTGTCCTCCACCGCCTGGTCCTCAATCGGCGATTCCGTGACACGCGTGTACAGGCGCAGGACATGACGCGCCGTCCATACATCCCGGAGCAGCTCGCTGTCCGTTTCGGAGCAGGAAGCCTCCGTGACACGGTTGCCCCTGTCATCCATGCAGAAGGCATAGACACCCGTCAGCTTACAGAAACGGTTCTGCCATTCCTGCAGTGTTTCCTGCAATTCCTGTGTGAACTTTTCTCCGGACAAGGGGATACTATCCATCTGCTTCCCTTACGCGTCGTAGCTGTAATTCGGTGCTTCTTTCGTGATCTGAATGTCATGCGGGTGCGATTCCTTTAAGCCCGCGGCGGAGATCTTGACAAAGGAGGCCTTCGTCATCAGCTCTTCGATGGTGCTGCAGCCGCAGTAGCCCATGCCGCTCTTCACACCGCCGATGAGTTGGAAGACCGTGTCCTCCACGGTGCCCTTATAAGCGACGCGTCCTTCCACGCCCTCGGGCACCAGTTTCTTCGCGTCTTCCTGGAAATAACGGTCCTTGGAGCCGTGTGCCTGCTCCATCGCAGCGAGGCTTCCCATGCCGCGGTAGACCTTGTATTTGCGTCCCTGATACAGTTCAAACTCGCCCGGCGCCTCGTCGCAGCCCGCGAAGATGGAGCCCATCATCACAAGGGAAGCACCCGCGGCAATCGCTTTCGTGATGTCGCCGGAGTACTTGATGCCGCCGTCGGCGATGACGGGAATGCCGTGCTTTTTCGCTTCTTCGGCGCAGTCCATGACGGCCGTGATCTGCGGCACGCCGATGCCCGCCACGACACGCGTCGTGCAGATGGAGCCCGGGCCGATGCCGACCTTGATTGCGTCCGCGCCCGCTTCAATCAGCGCCTTCGCCGCGTCCGCCGTCGCGATGTTGCCGGCGATGACGTCCAGCTCCGGATATTTTCCCTTCACCTTTTTCAGGCAGTTGATGACGTTTTCGGAATGCCCGTGCGCGGAATCAAGAACAATCGCGTCCACGCCCGCATCCTTCAGTGCGCCCGCGCGGTCCAGCACGTCCGCCGTGATGCCGACACCGGCGGCACAAAGAAGCCGGCCCTGCTCGTCCTTGGCAGACAGCGGGTACTTGATGTTTTTCTCGATATCTTTGATGGTAATGAGACCCACAAGATTATAATCCGCGTCCACGATGGGAAGCTTTTCTTTCTTGGATTTCGCGAGAATCTGCTTCGCCTCGTCCAGCGTAATGCCCTCTCTGGCCGTGACTAAGTCTTTCGAGGTCATCACCTCATAAATCTTGCGGGAGTAGTTTTCTTCGAACTTCAGATCACGGTTCGTGATGATGCCGACGAGCCGCCGGCCCTCCGTGATCGGCACGCCGGAAATGCGGTACTTGCCCATGAGCTCGTCCGCGTCCTGCAGCGTATGGTTCGGGGATAGGAAAAAGGGGTTGGAAATGACGCCGTTTTCCGAACGTTTCACCTTGTCCACCTCATCCGCCTGCGCTTCGATGGACATGTTCTTGTGAATGACGCCGATGCCGCCCTGACGCGCCATGGCAATCGCCATGCGGTGCTCCGTGACGGTATCCATGCCGGCACTCATCATCGGAATATTCAGCCTGATTCGTTTTGTCAGATGCGTACTCACGTCAATCTGTGACGGAATCACCTGTGAATACGCAGGTACCAGGAGTACATCATCAAATGTAATGCCTTCTCCGGTGATCACACCCATAATCGGAATCCCCTTTCTGGTAATAATGGCATATAGATAGGACCATTATACCATATTATGGGATGATGTGCCATTACATCGATGAAGAAAAACACGGATTGCTCCGCTGCTTTGCAGCTCCCGCAATCCTACAGCCATTCGGAAATCACATCACTCGCTTTGCTTCGTGCTGCTTTTTTCCTCATGTCTGTTACGGGGAATAAAGTCTGACAACGTGACATGCAAGCATGTCCGTTTGTCAGACCTTCTCCCCGTTTTTCTTCATCTTGTAGAAGAGGTCAAAGAGCGTATAAATCGTGACGATATGCATGGCCATACCGCCGAGTCCCATCAGGATATCCCCCGCCGTGAAGGGCACGCCGAGGAGCGTGAAGAACGTCCGTTCCCCGAAGATCGGGATGACGATGCAGAGCGTAATATAGGCCAGATGTGCCTCGATGGGACCGAGCAGCGGCAGCGGAAACTGCTTCAGGTAAATGACGCTCATCATCAGTGCCACGTTGATGACGCCGTAGATCGGTGCCATAAAGGCGCAGACTTCCATGTGCAGATAGGGCGTCGTGCCGAAGGCGAGAATTAGGAAGGTGGAAAAAACCACATCCGTCATCAGGTCAAAAAAGGCACCGGCATCCGAACCCTGCTTGCGCTCTCTGGCCAGATACCCGTCCAGATCATCCGCAATGTGATGCGTGATGAGACCCAGCACCGTGCCGACCAGCCACCAATAAGAGAAGCGCAGCAGCACCGTGCAGACAATGGAAAAAATGCTGGCAAGCGCGCCCAGCCCTGTCATGCGCATCGCCGTCATCCACTGCGGCAGACGCGGGCCGATCAGCCCGTGATTGAGCTTGGCCACGGCACGTTCCACCGGGCTCATAATGATTTTTTCGACCTTTTCCTGCTGCTCCAAATGGGCATTCCGTTCTTCTTCCATTATTCCTTCCTCTTTTTGTCCTTCGGCGGTTCCACCAGCTCCCCGGGCTTTCTGCCGCGGTAAGGATGCACGCTCTTCGTCTTCCATTCCTCTTCCGTCAGCTGTGCCTTGAGAATGGCGGCGATTTTGTTGTACAGCAGCCTGTTGGCCTCTTCCACTTCCATTCCCTCGACGGAAAAGGGCGGACCGAAGCGGATCACCGGTCTGCCGAGAAGCAGGCGGTAACGTCCGGTGATGGCGTAGGGCACCAGGCGACAGGGCGTGCGTGTCGCCATGGCCACCGCGCCGAATTTGAAGGGCAGCAGCAGCTCGTTCGTGTAATTGCGTTCCCCCTCCGGGGATACGTTGACGAGAACCCCCAGCCGCAGCATCTCAAGGGCCGAAGCCAGGGCGTCGTGATTGCGTTGTCTGGAAAAGTCCACGGGAATGGAACCGACGCCGCGGAACATGAAGCCGAAGGGACCGTCATGCAGTTCCTTTTTGGCCAGGGCATGCACGGTGCGCTTTGTCGAAATGTCCACCATGATCGGATCCAGGGCGTGTTTGTGATTGCCGCAAAGAACGGCGGCACCGTCCTCCGGAATATGCTCCCTGCCGATGACCTTCGGACGGAACAGCAGATGCATCAGTCCCGTAAACACGGGGCGCAGCATCCGGTACATCCACGGGTTTGCCTGCTGCTTCTTTTCTTTTTTCATTCCCCTCAACTTCCCTCAGAGTACCGTGGTCACAAAAATGTCGTAAATGGCGCGGATGGCACGTTCAAAATCACGCCCCTCGACGCCGATGATAATGTTCAACTCGCTGGAGCCCTGGTCAATCATGCGAACGTTGACCGAGGCGTGGGCCAGTGCGGAGAAGATGCGTCCCGCCGTACCGCGCATGGATTTCATGCCGCGTCCGACCACCGCGATCAGTGCGAGGTCCGATTCGATCTCCAGCAGATCCGGCTTCGCCAGGCGGTGAATCTCCGATACCACCTGCTGCTCCTTTTCGATGAACTCGTCCTGGTGCACAAAGACCGTCATCGTGTCAATGCCGGAGGGGACATGCTCCACAGAGATGTTCTGGTCCTCAAAGGCCTGCAACACGCGGCGGATGAAACCGACCTCGGAGTTCATCATATCCTTCTCGATGTTGATGCAGCAGAAGTCCTTTTTGCCGGCGATCCCGGTCACGGTGAATCTCGATTTCTTCGCCGTGGATTCCACAATCCAGGTGCCCTCGTCCTCCGGGGCGTTTGTGTTACGGATGTTGATCGGGATGCCTTCCTTGCGCACGGGGAAAATCGCGTCCTCGTGCAGCACGGAAGCGCCCATGTAGGCAAGCTCGCGCAGTTCCAGATACGTAATCGTCTCAATGCGGGCGGGGTTTTCCACGACACGCGGATCCGCCACCATAAAGCCGGAGACGTCCGTCCAGTTTTCGTAGACATCCGCGTGCACGGCGCGCGCGATAATGGAACCCGTGATGTCCGAGCCGCCGCGGGAAAAGGTGCGGATGCGGGCAGGCTCATCCGTCGCGTCCGCGTCCTCGTCCCGCGTCGCGATGAGGCCGTAAAAGCCCGGAATCACGGCGTGTTCCGTGTTTTCCAGACGCATGGCCGCGAGGACGTTTGTCGTATCTGCGTCAAAGCTGCCGTCCGGCAGAAAGCGGATGATCTCCGCCGCGTCCACAAATTCAAAGCCGAGATGCGCCGCCAGGAGCTTTCCGTTTAAGTATTCGCCGCGGGAAGCCGCGTAGTCCGCGCAGATCCCGTTTTGCAGCTGCTTTTCGATCTCCGCGAATTCGCTGTCGAGGTCCACGGATGTCACCTGCAGACCCTCCGCGATGTCCGTAAAGCGCGCTTTGACTTTTTGCAGGGTTTTGCGGAAGTCCGCGCCCTCCGACGCTTCGGCGTGGCAGCGGTACAGCAGATCCGTCACCTTCTCGTCATCCCCCGCGCGCTTGCCCGGCGCGGAGTCCACAACAAATCGCCGCGCACGGTCCGCGCGGACGATCTCACATGCTTTGTTGAACTGGGCGGCGTCCGCGAGGGACGAGCCGCCGAACTTTACTACTTTGGTCATTTTGTTATTTACTCCGTCCGCGTCATTTCTTGCTTTATGCTTCCAACACCCTGAGATATCCCCGAACTTCGTCTAACGACTTCAGCGCTGCAGCGAAGTCCGCCTCGGACATGGGCGCTGTGATGAAAGCCCACTCTCCGAAGACGCCGCGGGCTTCGACGAAGGAAATGTCTTCGCCGAAGGTCTTCACCGCCTTCGCTTTCTCGGATTCGTCCACGCGCACAAAGAAGCGGTGGGTCATCTGCAGATCATCCATGCGCAGCGCGGGCACGGCGGAAAGGTTCACAAAGACATGCTCCCCGTCATGCAGCAGCGCGTCAATCATGTCAGACACCACGGCAGAGGCTGTCGCGTCGCGACCCGCGCCCTGCCCGTAAAACATCACGTCACCCAGCATGTTGCCGTGGACAATGCAGGCGTTGAAGACGCCGTTCACGCTCGCCAGGGCATGGCTCATCGGCACCAGGAAGGGCGCCACCACCGCCCCGACGGCACCGCCTTCCAGCTTTGCCTCGGCGACCAGTTTGATCGTGTAATCATTGCAGCGGGCATACTCAAAATCCTGCTCCGTCAGCTTTGTGATGCCCTCCGTCTGGACATCGTCCGTATTGACACGGGCACCGCCGGCCAGGGAGCCTAAGATTGCGATCTTGCGGCAAGCGTCGTGTCCCTCGATATCCGCCGTCGGGTCTTTCTCCGCGTAGCCCTTCTGCTGCGCGCGCGTCAGCGCCATGTCGAAGGTGTCCCCCTTCTGCATGCAGGACAGCATGTAGTTTGTCGTGCCGTTCAACACGCCCGTGACCCTGTCGATGCGTTCGTGCATGAGCGTCGTGGAAAACGGACGCAGCAAAGGAATGCCGCCGCCGACACTGGCCTCAAAGAGATAACTGCAGTTGTGGTCTTTCGCGATCGTCAAGAGCTCCGCACCGTGTGCCGCCACCAGCTCCTTGTTGGAGGTGCAGACGCTGATGCCCTGCTGTAAGATGCGCTTCGTGTATTCGTAGGCCGGCTTCAGCCCGCCCATGGTCTCGCAGATCACGCGCACTTCCTTGTCCGCCAAAATCTCGTCCAGAGAGCGCACGACCCTGTCCCCGTAAGGATCCTCCGGGAAGTCGCGCAGATCCAGGATGTACCCGAGCTCACATTCCTCGCCCAGAATCTGCTTCACCTTGCTTTTGTTTTCCGTCAGCACCTTGGCGATTCCGCCGCCCACGATGCCGTATCCCATGATTGCTGCTTTCATGACATCTCCTAAAAAAACACCAAGAAATTATAGCACAATTTGTGCTTTTTCGAAACGGGAATTTTGCGACGGTCAGACACCGTCCTCTTCGCCTCAATCCCTTCCGAACAAATCCCGCGTATAGACCTTTTCCTTCACGTCCGCAAGCGCCTCGTCATAGCGGTTGGCAATGATCGCGCCGCAGCGTTTTTTGAACTCCGCAAGGTCATTGACCACCTCGCTTCCGAAGAAGGTCGAGCCGTCTGTCAATACCGGCTCATACACAATCACGGTCGCGCCCTTTGCCTTGATGCGCTTCATGATGCCCTGCACGGAGGACTGGCGGAAGTTGTCGGAGCCGGTTTTCATCGTCAGGCGATAGACGCCGATCGTCGCGGCCTTTTCCTTTTTGGCGTCGTAGGCTTCGTTATAGCCCTGCGCACCCGCCAGACGCAGCACGCGGTCGGCGATGAAATCCTTTCTCGTGCGGTTGCTTTCCACGATCGCCTGAATCAGGTTTTCCGGCACATCCTCATAATTGGCCAGGAGCTGCTTCGTGTCCTTCGGCAGACAGTAACCGCCGTAGCCGAAGGAGGGATTGTTGTAATGCGTCCCGATGCGCGGATCCAGGGACACGCCCTCGATGATCTGCTGCGTGTTGAGCCCCTTGATTTCCGCATAGGTATCCAGCTCGTTGAAAAAGCTCACGCGCAGCGCAAGGTAGGTGTTGGCAAAGAGCTTGACCGCCTCCGCCTCCGTGAAGCCCATGATCAGAGTGTCAACATTCTCTTTCACCGCCCCCTGCCGAAGGAGCTTCGCGAACCGTTCCGCTTTTTCTTTGAGCTTCGCGTCACCGGGATCCGTACCGACAATGATACGGGAGGGATACAGATTGTCATACAGCGCCTTGGATTCACGCAAAAACTCCGGCGAAAAGAGGATGTTTTTGTTGCCGCTCTTTTCCCGGACGTGCGCCGTAAAGCCGACGGGAACGGTCGACTTGATCACCATCACCGCCTCCGGATTCACCTTTGTCACCTGCGCAATGACGGATTCCACGGCGGATGTGTCAAAAAATGATTTTTCCGTATCGTAATTGGTCGGTGTCGCGATAATGACAAAATCCGCCTGTCCGTATGCGCTCTCCGCGTCGAGCGTTGCCGTCAGATCCAGCTCTTTTTGCGCAAGATATTCCTCGATCTCTTTGTCCTCGATCGGTGATTTCTTCGCGTTGATGAGATCGGCCTTTTCCTGTACGATGTCAACCGCGATCACTTTGTTGTGCTGCGCCAAAAGCACGGCCATGCTCATGCCCACATAACCTGTGCCCGCAACGGCAACGGTCATACCTGACTGATTCATATCCTTATCTTCCTTTCGAACGTTTCTCTCCCGATCACATGATCCGATATCAGTGTCATGTGCAGGAATGATTCCGGAACGCGTCCAGCGCCGCGCGGATCACCTGATCCATGTCGTAGTATTTGTACTCCGCGAGGCGGCCGCCGAAGATCACTCGCTCTTCCTTGTCCGCAAGCGCCTTGTACTGTTCATACAACTTCTGATTCTTTTCGTTGTTGACCGGATAATAGGGCTCGTCGCCTTCCTTCCATTCCTGCGGATGCTCTTTTGTAATCACGGTCTTTTCCGGATTCCCCGCGCCGAATTCAAAGTGTTTGTGCTCAATGATCCGCGTGTACGGTGTTTCCGCGTCCGTATAGTTCACCGCGGCAACGCCCTGGTAATTGCCGCAGTCCAGCGTCTCCGTCTCAAAGCGGAGGCTGCGGTACTCCAGCGTGCCGAAGCGGTATTCATAAAAAGCATCGACGGGACCGGTGTAAACGATGCGTTCCGCCAACTCTTCCAGTGCCGCCCGTTCTTTCAGATAATCCGTCTCCAGTCTGACCTCAATGCCCGCAAGCATCCGCTCCGTCATTTTTGTATAGCCGCCGACGGGAATGCCCTGGAAGGGATGATTGAAGTAATTGTTGTCAAAGGTGAAGCGCACCGGCAGCCGCCGGATGATGAAGGCCGGAAGCTCCGTGCATTTCCGTCCCCACTGCTTTTCCGTGTAACCCTTAATCAGCGTCTCATAGATGTCCCGGCCCACAAGGCTGACGGCCTGTTCCTCCAGATTGCGCGGTTCACCGGTGATTTCCCTGCGTTGCTCCTCAATGCGCGCAGATGCCTCCGCAGGTGTTTTCACGCCCCACATCTGATAAAAGGTGTTCATGTTGAAGGGAAGGTTATACAGCTTCCCTTTGTAATTCGCGACCGGCGTCAGGCGGAAGTGATTGAACTCCGCAAAGCGCTGCACATAGTCCCATACCTCTTTGTCCGCGGTGTGAAAAATGTGCGGGCCGTAAACATGAAACTGTATCCCCTCCGTTTCCCGGGTGTACATGTTGCCCGCGATGTGATCCCGCCTGTCAATGACAAGCACCTTTTTCCCCGCGGCATGCATCTCATGCGCGAAAACCGCCCCGAAGGGCCCCGCGCCCACAATCAGATAGTCATATGTGTATGCCATGTTTTCTGATATCCTCCTGCCGTCCTCCATTGTCCTGTTCCGTCAACCGATCCCGAACAGCGCAAACATATCCGCTTCCTCAATCACGCGCGGCGTCCGCACATCTGCATTTGCCAGCATCTGCTCCACCCTGTTTTCCAGTGTGACATCAATAAACCGGTCCACATCCAGCCCGCGCAGGCTGAAAAAATAAAAGGGATTCTCATCCAGCCGGACGCCCACGCCGTACATGGCCGCAGCCACATGCTTACACATCAGCGCCCAGTCGGGACAGGAGCACTGAAAGCTGATTTCACGCGGTGTCGGAAACAGACCGTCCTTTCCGGTGAACAGCTCTTTCATTTCCTGCGGAAACTCGCCGCCCACCAGCGCTTCCATGTTTTCGATTTTTCTTGCACACTGACCGATGATACGGTCACAGACCTCTTCCGCCAGCGGACTGATGCGGATTGTCACTTTGTACGGCGCACGTTTCGTTCCCTGGACAAGGGCTTTCACCCTGCCGCTTATCACTTTCAAATCAATCACGGTACCGTTCCGCACATAGCGCTTGCCGCGGGGCAGACGCGTCGCATAATCCGCGTATTGCTCCATGTTATCGCACCAGGCCTTCCCCCACCAGTGCGTACAGACGGCGCGTCCCTGTATGTGCACGGGCTCATAGGTCTTTCCCTTTTGCTCCGCCTTCTTTGCGCTTTCTTCCGCACGCCGGCGCAACACCTCCGCGCTTGGCTGGTCATATTGCGGAAAATCACTCCAATAACTCTTTCCCATGCTATACCTCCAGACGCATGAGATCCAGCAATGCCGCGTCTGACATTTCCGTGATCCACCGTTCCCCGCCCGCGCCGATCACGTTTTCCGCAAGCTCTTTCTTGCTTTCAATCAATGCGTCGATTTTTTCTTCAATCGTTCCTTCCGAAACAAGCTTGTGGACAAAAACATTCTTTTCCTGTCCGATGCGGAAGGCTCTGTCCGTTGCCTGGTTTTCCACCGCCGGATTCCACCACCGGTCAAAATGAATGACGTGATTTGCGGCAGTCAGGTTCAGCCCGACACCTGCGGCCTTGACGCTCAACACCATATAAGGAATATAGGTATCCGGGTCATTAAACGCGTCCACCAGCTTTGCCCGCGTCTTGACATGCGTCCCTCCGTGGATCACAAGACCCGCAACGCCGAATATTTTTTGCAGATACGCCGAAAGACAGTCCGTGATTTCCCTGTACTGTGTGAAGACAAGAACACGTTCGCGTTTCTCATAGATCGTTTCGCAAAGTTCTTTCAGCATCACGAATTTGCCGCTTTCTTCCGGCTCATATGCCTTTTGGCCAAGCAACTGGTCGGGATGATTGCAAATCTGCTTCAGCCGTGTCAGATAGCCGAGAACCACACCCCTGCGCTCGATCCCCTGCAGTTTTTTGTCATTCAGTTTTTCCTCTAATTCCTTCACCTGCTTCCGGTACAGAACAACCTGCTTTTTCGTCATCTGGACATAATCAATCTGTTCCAGCTTATCCGGCAGATCGGCAATGATGCTTTTGTCTGTCTTCAGACGCCTTAGAATAAAGGGCGCGACCATGGATTTCAGCTTGTCATACCCTGCGGGATTGTTTTCCAGCCGGTTGGTAAAGGACTGAAACTCTGCGGAAGATCCGAGAAGCCCCTTGTTCAGAAAATCAAACAAAGACCACAGGTTTGACAGATCGTTTTCAATCGGCGTGCCCGTCATGGCGATGCGGTACGCCGCCTTCATTTTCTTGACGGCCTTTGTCTGTTTGGAAACCGGGTTCTTGATTGCCTGCGCCTCGTCCAGAATCAGGCAGTCCCAGGAGACGCTCTGCAGGGCTTCCATACGCAATGCCATCCCGTATGTTGTGACGGAAAGAAAGCAGGGCTTCCTTTTGATTTCCTTTTCCATTTCCGGCTTCGGCCGCCCGTGCAAAATTTGAATTGGCAGGCGGGGCGCAAACTTCTCCGTCTCCTTCTCCCAGTTTCCGAGAAGCGAGGCCGGAACGATCAGCAGCACCCGGGCTTTTTTGTTTTTCTGATAAACCGCGTCAAGAAATGTCAGCACCTGTAAGGTTTTTCCGAGACCCATATCATCCGCAAGGCAGGCACCGAATCCGAGCTCCGACATATACTTCAGCCATGTGTAACCCGTTTTCTGGTAAGGCCTGAGCGTGGCGCGCACGGTTTTCGGTACGGCCGTCTGTTTCATGGACTGGGGCTTCTGCAATGCGGAAATCAGTGAAGACAGCCATTTGCCGTTTGTGATCAGCGGTCCGACATCCAACGCGTCGTCACTTTCCCGTACGCCTCCCGCAAGCTGCAGCGCTTCCTTCAGCGTAATTTCTCCGCTGTATTGTTCCATTTCATCGAGCATGGCTTTCAGCAGGGTGTGATTGACCTCCACCCATCTGCCTTTCAAAAACCGGAGCCCCTCTGTCTGTTCCAGCAGCGCTTCGATTTCTTTTTTTGTCAAGGCCTGACCGCCGATCACCAGCGAAGGCTGCATGGACACAAGAGACTCAAAACCGAACAGGGACGGTTTCTTTTCCCCCATTGTCACCCGCATGAATACGGAAGATGTGCGCCGTTTCCACCAGTTCGGCACGCGGCAGAGGATACCGGCCTCTTCGATCACGGGAATGTCTTTCAAAAACGTATAGGCTTCCTGTGCGGTGAAACGCAGCGGATGAAACATTTCGCCGCTTTCCACAAGCCGCGCGATAAAGTCCGAGCCTTCCGCCGCTTTGTTTAAGCAGGACAGCAGGGAAAGCAGCTTTTCCCGTTCGTTTTTGTATTCCGTGAGGGCATACTTCAGCGGCATATGCCGGATGGCACCGCTTTCCGTTTTCGTGGCATAGGTGGCGAGAAACGCAAAGGGGACAGGACCCTCGTCGCTTTCCACCAGGTGAAAAAAGACACGTTCCGGCACCCGGAGTTTTCCGTTCTTCTCCGCAAGGAACATGGAGACCGAACCGTCGTATTCCGTTATTTCGTAGGCATAGACGGCGGTCAGACGGCGGAACATTTCCGTCAGCCACTCTTCCGTGATATGCTCCGAACCGATCACAAAAGGAACGGAGCGCAGCAGCTCCTGTGCCGTTTCCTGCGTGAGTATGACCTCCGCGTGTTCCCTTGCGATCTCCAGTTCCGGCAGCGCACACAGGGCGTCCAAAAATGCCAGGGACAGCCGCTGAAGGAAACGGAAGGACATGCTTCCCGTCGTTTTTTCTTCGAACCCGATCCGGAACAGTGCTTTATACCGGTTCTTCAGGAATTCTTTTTGAAGTACCGCATCTTCCTCCGACAAAAGAGAAGCGGTTTCGTCAATGCGGAAGGAATCGGACGTGAAGATGAAGGAGAGGGGATGGAGGGGCTGTGTCCTTACGGACAGGGATGTGCTTTCATTGTTCTTTTTCATTTTTTACGGCTCCGGCTTTTATGATTGCCAATATTCTATCATATCGCGGAAGTGCAGGACAATACTGCACGACAGCGGTACTTTTCGCATCAATGTCATACATCTCTTCTCAGCTGCCCGCGATAACGGTCCAGGTCTGCATCGCTCGTGACCTTGTAATCCGCTTCCTCCCCGTCGATGACGGCGATATCCATGCCGCCAAGCACCGCCACCTCCGTGGAGCCCTTGATTTCGTGGATTTTATCCGGGAACAGCGCCTCGTTCGCGGCAAGATACTTGCCATAGCGAAAGGCCTCCGGCGCCTGTCCGGCGACCACGCGCTCCCGCGGCAGGAGCTTTAACTGCTCCTCCCCGGATTCCGGGAGCAGATACACCGTGTCCTTCATCGGCAGCACCGGCAACGCGCCGTCATGATCCGCTGCGGCTTCGATGAGCCGCGTCAGGAGATCTGCGGAAACAAAGGGTCTTGCGGCGTCATGGATGATGACGATGTCCTCCGGCGACGCGCTGTTCTTTAAATCACGCAGCGCGTTCACGACGGAAAGAGCCCGTGTTTCGCCGGGCGCGGAAAAGCCGCGAAGTCTGCCCTCCGGAGAACGGCCTTTGTCTTCCGCCCGTTTCCTGCGGGGTGCCTTTCTTCGTTCCAGAGCGATGGCCGCCTGCTTTTCGATAAAGGCATGCCAGCTTTCCTCCGCGACCACCTGCACCGCGTCCACCAGCGGATGCGCAAACAGCGTCTTCAGACAGTCACCGATCATCGTGTGGCCTTCCACTTCAATGAACTGCTTCGGAATCCCCGAGCGGACGCGTGTCCCTTTGCCGCCGGAAAGGAGAATGGCAATGTTCATCTCTCGTCTCCCACTGTTTTCATTGCTGATTTCCCCGGCAGCTCCGGCATCATTACGGCATGATTTCAAAAGCTGATGTCCGGGATATCCTTATTTTACCAAAAACACCTCTCTTCCGCAAAAAGAGGACCATGCAATGAGATTGCCGCCCAAAACGCCCAAAACGCCGCACTACACGTTTTTGCGCCACTGTGATATGATTGTATTGGTGTCAAAGATCTGCGAATGATACCAGTTTCAAACAGAAAGGAAACGGTCTGTATGCAAAGATTCGAGCTGATGGCATCCATGATGTGTGCAGATTACGGACATCTGGAAGAAGAGGTACAGCGCAGCATGGTCTCCCATGTGTGTACGGTGTGACGCATCCGGTAGTTTTCCGCAAGCGAAGGGTGAACGTAAAGCGGTACAGGCAGGATCACATCCGCGTTCCCGTTTACAAACAGCGTTTCCCAATCAGGAGGCAGCAGAAAGCGCCTTCTGTAATGCTCCAAACCGGAAATGTCCACTTTCCCGTTTTTCCATATCCAGTAGAGTGCCGTCAGCTCGCAAAACTGTCTGTTGCGATGAGAGATGTTGTCACCGGTATCATCAGCCAGCAGGCATTCGGAAAGGTTTGTCCCGCTCAGCGACCTGCCTGCCTGCAGCATGACTTCCCACGGATGCAGTTCCGGTGCATTTCCAAGCTCTGCGTCCTGATCCGATCTTACAACATATATGCGGGACGTGTTTTCATACGACTCCGGTTCGAGGTTCAGCCCGGATTCCGCACTCCACTTCCCGAAACAGCGTCCCTGTCTTGCAAATTCCACTTCCATAAACCGGTTGCGCAGCATGATGTCCATTTCAGGCGTAACAGGAATGATCTCCGTAAAACCATACTCCCTTAAACGTGATTCAACGGCAATGTGGTATAGCCCCCGTATCGCAAGGTATACTGCCGCATCCGTATGAAGTATGTTTTTCTGTTCCGGAAGATGATAAACGGATACCCGGTCCATTTCAGCAGGGTTGTTTTCTCCATTAAAAGGCGCATCCTTAGGATCAGGCATTTCCCTGACGGGATAATCCGTCTCATCCACTTCCACAAGAAGTGCATTTTTCACAAACCAATTCAATGCGTATTGGATGATGTCTTCATCGATCTGAAAACGCGGCCGTCTCATTACTTCCTCATACTCGGACAAGATGGATTCAGTGATGACCACTTCATACTTTCCGTCAAAAACATCCCTCATAAAACGTGCTGCTGTTCCGTTTGTACTAATCAGCGACGAAATCAGTATATTGGTATACCGGAAACATAGGTGATGAAGCGTTCGCGGCCCTCTGCCTCAACAAACCGCTCCGTGTTTTCCCCATGAATTCTGTTACGTTCCCTGATAAAGTGATCCATAATCTTCGGAACATCGAGCCATCCGTCCTGATCCACAAATACAGATTTTGTCCCGAATGCAATCTGTCTCAAATCATTGTTCCGGTCGCTTTCAGCGATAAAGTGCGTATACAGAAGCATTTCAAACATCCGGTTGGAAATCGCAACGGTATTATGATTGTTGCGGATAAAGCCGTACATGAACAACTGTTGCTGCTCTTCATCATAGGGCAGCCAGGGAAGTATCTCCCCCCGCAACAATATGGCTCTGAGTTTTTCTTTCAACTCCGGGTAGTTAACCAGTTTCCCCATAAGAGAATCAAACAGGGGATTCCGGCTTTCCGACAGAATCCGCTTTACCGCCTCATCCACGCCATATACCGTCCACGCCTCCGAAAGCGTCCCGAACACCTCCGGCACAAGATTCTCATCCATCTTCTGGCAGATTCTGCTGACCAGAAACGGATACCCGTTCGTATAGGCTCTGATCTGCTTTGCAATTTCACCCGTATCCATCCCCGTGTGATGATCGGATTCATAATCCTCCAGCATGCCTTTGATTCCGGGCTCTGACAGACTCATGTCGATATCAAAATCCGCCGCAATGTTCCAGGAGCTGTTCACTTTATGCTGATCCTCGTCCCGGATCTTACTCTTCAGGTGTTTGACATCCGTCACGCCTGCCAGGATGACGGATTGGAAGGCCGGAATGCCATCCGATTCCCTGGCAATGTATCCGTCCCGCAGTTGCGCCAGGAAATCAAGGAATACCTGATTATTGGTTGCACTGTCTACTTCATCGATCATCAGCACCATCGGCTTTTCCGATTTCGCACACCAGTCATGCAGAATAACAAACAACTCATCCAGCTGGCTCTCCGGATCTTCCCGGTCCGCGAATCTGCGCACCCTGTTTTCCATTTCTTCCGTAAGCGCGGAGATGGTGCTCTTCCGTTTTATAATCAAACGGCAAAACGCCTGATGCATTGTGTATTGACCCAGTTCCCGGCTCTTGGCATCTGACTGATGGCATTCACGGTATGCATCTTTATCAGGTCTGTCGTTTCTCCTGTTTTTATGCAATAAACAACATCCGGTGTATCAGGATCAACGATTCTTTCCAATTTCGCCCCATGTTTTTCCGCCAGAAACCGTAACAAAGAAAGGTAGAACACTTTTTCCGTGTCCCCCTCCAGCACAAACGCATACCCCCTGCGATATGAAACTGTCATTGCGCACGCTCCATATACGAGCGCAGCACTTCCGTGGAATCCTCATCTCCGGACAATAATTCAAAGATATACTCGCCAATTGCAAGCCCCATATCTCCGGAGGCTTTTTCCATTTTCTTTACACGGGAAGCGTCCACTCTCCGAAAGACCGCAATTCCCTCATGATTGGGAACGCCGATATACAATGCCTCCGGCTTAAAATATTGCACAAGATACGGCGAATGGCTGGTAATCATCATTGCAGTATCTCCCATCAATTCCCGTAATGTCCTCAAGAGATTTCTCATCATCCTCGGATGAATACTGGTTTCTATCTCATCCACTTCAATCAGGTTTGCACCGTAACTGTTACCAAATACCGCATTTGCAAGCAGCCAAAAAATGCGTTTGGTTCCGGTTGACATTTTCTCCATGCTGAGCGGCTGATTCAGGTATTTGCTGAAAATCAAAATCCGGTATATATCATCTCTGATACGGAACGGGATCTCCTCGCTGACGGTTTTACCCTTTGCATCAATATGCTCCACACGCAATGCATCCGGCACATCCGTCTTTTCTCTCCGGACAACGTATTCATTTAACTCCACCTGCTGAAACTCGGGAAACAGCTCATAAATTGCTTCAAAAAACAATGCATATTGATCCGGCCTTTCCTGTTGCAAATAGTGCAGTGCCCTTGGAATATCACTGTCGTCCGTCGGGTAGTCCGATACTTCCCGCATGCCGACTTCAATGGGTAAAAACGAATTACTTAACTCCAGTTTACTGCATATACGATAGCTTAGCTGCTGAATCCGACGTATCACTTCTGCAATTTCTAATCCGTCAATCGACAGCATCGCATCAATTGCCAACACATTATCCGCAAGCCCGATCCGGCGGTAGTTTTGATTGGACTTGCTGGTACGACACTTACTCTCTTTCCGTTTCAGATAACCCGTATAACGTACCGCCTCACTCGGACGTATTTCAAGTGTCTCATCCGTAATCCTCGCACCGCGTTCACCATCGCTCAGCCAGAAAAACCGGTATCCGTACCGCACAAACCGGTTCTCCCCCAGTTCCGGTATATCCACTTCAATTGAAAAGGCAAACTCTTTTCCCGCCAGTGCATTGGACAGTGGTATTCCCGGTATATACCGCATCATGGAATCACGCGTTTTTGGCGATGCAGAAATGAAATCGAACCCAAGTTGAATTGCTTCCAATACATTAGATTTTCCGAAGTTGTTGGTTGAAACAAGCGCAATCATACCTGAAAACGAAAATGTCGTAACAGGAATGTTCTTATAGTTCCCAACGGATATGCTTTTTATGATCATGTGATTGCTCCGATTTTCGGTGATTTGGCCTGCGATTTTGATTAATTATCCCACTTATCCACAGTCAAGTCAATAGAATTCGTTGTTTTCGATCACACAATCCCCTCAAAGATTGTCTTACCGCCGATCTGAATCCGCTCCACGCCGGGTGTTTTCTTTTGATTGAAGTTGAAGCTCAACAAATATCCTGTATCGAGGCCGAAATAATCCAGGTATTCCAGAATCTGTTTTTCTCCGTCGGCGTTGTATCGCTCCCCACGCCAGATTTTCAGCTCTATGACGTATCTCCTACCATGATAGTGTATCACCAGGTCGGTTCTTTTCTGATCTCTGGTTTGCTCCTCCACGCTGTAGGTGCCGGTTCCGTTTATGATACCGGAAATGTACGTGATAAAGCGTTCACGTCCCTCCGCCTCAACGAACCGCTCCGTGTTTTCTCCATGGATTCTGTTATGTTCCCTGATAAAGTGGTCCATGATCTTCGGAACATCGAGCCATCCGTCCTGATTGACAAATATGGACCTTGACGCCGCCGCACTCTGCTTTAATTCTTCATTGGCCCGACTCTCACCGATGAAATAATTGTACAGGCGCATCTCAAATATTCTGTTGGAGATTGCCACGGAATTTTGATGGTTTACGATGAAACCATACATCTTCAGCTGTTTCTGTTCCTCATTATCCGGCACATATGCGATCGTCTCACCCCTGAGAAGAACCCTGCGAAGCTGTTGCTTCAACTCCGGATAATTGATCAGTTTTCCCATGACGGAATCGAATAACGTATTCTCCTCCGATACAATCTGCTTCACCGCCTCATCCACGCCATATACAGTCCATACCTCCGAAAGCGTCCCGAACACCTCGGGCACAAGATTCTCATCAATCTTCTGACAGATTCTGCTGACCAGATACGGGTACCCGCTTGTATAGGCTCTGATCTGCTTTGCAATTTCACCCGTGTCCATTCCCGTATGATGATCGGATTCGTATTCATCAAGCATGCCCTTGATGCCGGGTTCTGACAGGCTCATGTCAATATCAAAATCCGCAGCAATGTTCCATGGGCTGTTCACTTTATGCTGATCCTCGTCCCGGATCTTACGCTTCAGGTGTTTGACATCCGTCACGCCCGCCAGGATAACGGATTGGAAGGTTTTATGGGTTGGATTCTTTTCTCTTTTTATATAGCCCGATCTCAGCTTTCCAAGAAAATCAAGAAAGACCTGATTATTTGCTGCAGTATCAACTTCATCAATCATCAAAACAACAGGACGTTGAGCCTCTTTACATATCGAGTCGAGGATTCTGAAGATATCACTCAGTTTTGCCTCGTCATTTTGAAATGCCATTTTATTCAATGCTGTGGCATTTTCCTCTGATGCGGAAATAGCCGTTCCATTTACGACGTCGCACAAGGCTCCGGCCAATCCCCTGACAAATCCATACTCATCTACAAAATCTATGCCTGTAACGTCTTGAAAATCAATGCTAATCACATCATACTCTTCGCATAGTGCTTTCTCTAAGGCACTCAGCGTGGTCGTCTTCCCGTACTGTCTTGCTTTGATGATGGTAAAGTACTTACCGTCATCAACAAGCTTTTTAATCTCCCGGACACGATCCGTCAGATCAACCATATAGTGTTTTTCCGGTATGCAAACCCCAGTTGTGTTAAAGCGTTTCATGGCGATATTCCTCTTTTTGATATGACGGCTCTGATTATTTTATTAAGATCCCAAACATGAATACATACTTCTCGCCATACCGCTCTATTTGTTAGATACGTTTGCTTCATGTATTATCCCCCCTCATCATCCTTATTTTACCAAAAACACCTCTCTTCCGCAAAAAGAGGACCACGCAATAAGATTGCCGCCAAAAACGCCGCACTACACGTTTTTGCGCCACTGTGATATGATTGTATTGGTGTCAAAGATCTGCGAATGATACCAGTTTCAAACAGAAAGGAAACGGCCTGTATGCAAAGATTCGAACTGATGGCATCCATGATGTGTGCCGATTACGGACATCTGGAAGAAGAGGTACGTGCACTTGAAAGCGCCGGCATCGACAGCTTTCATATTGACATAATGGACGGCCGCTACGTCCAGAACTTCGCCATGTCTCTCTATGACATGGAATATATTGCCTCAGCAACGAAAAAGCCGCTGGATGTGCATCTGATGATTGAGCATCCGTTGAACAATATCAATCTGTTTTTGCATGCCCTGCGGCCGGGCGACACAGTCTACATTCATCCGGAGGCGGAGTATCATCCGTCAACAACGCTGCAGCGTATCATTGACGCGGGGATGATTCCGGGACTCGCGATCAACCCCGCCACCAGCGTCGAGACCATCACCGAAATGCTTCACATTGTCAAACGGGTCCTCGTCATGAGCGTCAATCCAGGCCATGCCGGTCAGATGTATCTGCCCTATGTCGGACAAAAAATCGAGAGTCTTCTGGAATTACAAAAGGAGCGGGACTTTGGTCTGTACTGGGACGGTGCCTGCAGCGCGGACAAAATCAGTCAGTATGCGCCGAAAGGGATGGCCGGTTTTGTGCTTGGCTCAACACTGCTCTTTGGGCAGAAGCTTTCTTACGCGGAAATCATCCGAAAAATTCGTGTGCTGGATTTTAAAGGCATCAATACGGACAGTATGCCACACACGCATCTGCGAGCGGGATGGCGGCGATAGAACGCTGCCGGAAAGGACATTGCCATAAAAGCACAGGTTCTGTACGCACCGGGGGATCTCCGCTTTGAGGAAAGGGAAGAACCGGTCATCGGAAATCATGACGTTCTGCTACAGGTGGAATGCTGCGGGATCTGCGGCTCCGACGTACCACGTGTATTTACCACCGGCACACACAACATGCCCTGTGTCCCGGGTCACGAATTCTCGGGGACGGTTATACGGACAGGTTCCGCTGTCGATGCCGCCTGGGAGCACAGACGAGTCAGCGTTTTTCCTCTGCTCCCCTGCATGAAATGCGACTCCTGCCGGGCGGGCATCTATGAAACCTGCACACACTATGATTACCTTGGCAGCCGCTGTGACGGTGCCTTCGCGGAATATGTCCGTGTTCCGGCCGCCAATCTGATTGCCATTCCCGATACCGTGTCATTTGAAGAAGCCGCCATGTATGAGCCGATGGCAGTCGCGGTTCACGCTCTTCGGATGAGCGGTATTTTGAATAATCGCATTCGTAATAACGATATATCTTCTCCGTCCGCCGCTGTTTTCGGAGCAGGCACAATCGGCCTTCTGCTCGTAATGTTTTTACTGGAGGCAGGACAGAAGAATCTGTACGTAATCGGCAACAAGCGTTTTCAAAAAGAACGTTGCATCGCCCTCGGCCTCGCACCGGAGCGCTTCTGTGACACGCGTTTCACGGATGCCGCTGCCTTCCTTGCGGAGCAGACGGACGGCAGGGGCACGGACTTTTGTTTTGACTGTGTGGGCACCGCGCCGGTGATTGCGCTGACCGTGGATTCCTGTGCCCCGATGGGCACGGTGACGCTCGTCGGCAATCCTGCCTCCGATATCCTGTTACCCAAGGAGCTCTACTGGAAGATTCCCCGCCGTCAACTGACGCTACACGGCATCTGGAATTCCTCTTTCGCGATTGGCAGACATGCGCTAATGGACAACCCCTGCTTCCCGGAAGCGGAAGCAGGGAAAGAAAACCGTCAGAACGATGCAACGGACGACTGGCAATATGTCTCCGCGCGCCTCTCCACGCACAGGATCCACCCTGCGGAACTGATCACACACCGCCTTCCGCTTGCGGATTTGCCAAAGGGACTCTCCCTTATGCGGGACAAGACGGAGCCTTACGGGAAGATAATGGTTTCGGCATCTTCTCTTTTATAGACTCCTTTTGTTTTTTCTGCAAAAAACGACATATTTCCAAAATGAGTCCATACTTTTTGCGCAAAAAATATGGACTCGTCTCTCAAATAAACCAAAAATGATCGTTTCCACTTCCCTTATGAGAACGTCTGTTTTTTGCATACATGATTGCATATGGCGGCCTACATAAGCCGGTTTTGCGAAGCAAAACGGCTACGATGCAAAGTAGCTCACTTTTAGATTAGCATTTATAGCCTAACAGAAAGCCCATGCTTTACTGCAAAGCCACCTTTACTCTAAAATAGTCTATTGTCTTCTCTAATCCTTTATCCAGTTCTATCATCGGTTCCCATCCCAATTCTTTCTTCGCCAAGGCAATTTCAGGCTTTCTCTGTGCAGGATCATCCTGAGGTAATGGCTTATGCTCAATTTTTGAATTACTCCCTGTTAATTTGATCACCTTTTCTGCTAACTCCAGCATTGTGAATTCCCCGGGATTGCCCAGATTTACCGGTCCAGTAAAACCCTTTCTGCTGTTCATCATTCGGATCATTCCTTCTACCAAGTCATCCACATAGCAGAAGCTTCGCGTTTGTGTCCCATCTCCATAAACAGTGATATCATCCCCTTTTAACGCTTGCACAATAAAGTTGGATACAACGCGGCCATCCTCTGCACTCATATTCGGGCCATAGGTATTAAATATGCGTATTACCTTGATGTCCACTCCATTCTGCCTATAATAATCAAAAAATAGGGTTTCCGCAACTCTTTTTCCCTCATCATAGCAGGAACGAATGCCAATAGGATTCACATTTCCCCAATACTCCTCCGGTTGAGGATGAACAACGGGATTACCATAAACCTCACTTGTAGATGCCTGTAATATCCTTGCCTTCACCCTTTTTGCTAAACCCAGCATGTTGATTGCCCCCATAACTGAAGTCTTTATCGTCTTTACCGGATTATACTGATAATGCACAGGAGATGCCGGACACGCCAAATTATATATCTGATCCACCTCCAACAGAAGCTCCTTCGTAACATCATGGCGGATCAGTTCAAAATTATGCTTATCCAACAGTGGCTTAACATTTTCCTTAGAGCCAGTAAAGAAATTGTCTACACAAATGACATCACTTCCCTCGTCCACCAGTCGGGTGCACAGATGCGATCCTATAAACCCCGCTCCGCCAGTAACAAGTATTCTTTTTCTCATCTCACACCCCCTTCAACCTTATCTGTGACATACGGTTTTACCCCTATCTGATAATAATCTATGCCATATTCCGCAACACGTTTTTTGTCATACTGGTTTCTTCCGTCAAAAATAATGGGTGTTTTAAGCAATCTCCCTACTTCATAAAAATCCGGACTGCGAAACTCCTTCCACTCTGTAATAAGAATTAACGCATCCGCTTCCTTTAATGCCTCATATTTATTACTGCAATACGTAATATACTCATTACCTTTCAAATAACACTCCCTAGCTTCTTTCATCGCCTTGGGATCGTAAGCTTGAATCCTCGCCCCCGCACATGTCAATAACGTAATAACTGTAATTGCAGGCGATTCTCTCATATCATCCGTATCCGGTTTAAACGCTAATCCCCAAACAGCAAACACCCTTCCGCTCAAGTCTTCCCCGAACCTCTCTTTCACCTTTCGGACTATCACGCTCTTTTGTGCATGGTTCACATCTTCCACCGACTGAAGAAGCTTTGACTCGTATCCAAAGTCTCCTGCGGTTTTGATCAATGCCTGTACATCCTTAGGAAAACAACTCCCACCATAACCGCAACCTGGATAGATAAACGAAAAACCTATTCGCCGATCAGATCCAATGCCTCGGCGCACCTTGTTTATGTCTGCGCCAACCCTCTCGCAAATATTGGAAATCTCATTCATGAACGATATCTTTGTCGCCAGCATGCAATTTGCCGCATACTTCGTCATTTCTGCAGAGGGGATGTCCATGAAGATGAGGTTATCGTTGTTCATAAAAAACGGCTTATATAGTTCTCTCATAATAGCTTCTGCCCTATCAGAATCCACGCCGATTACAACTCTATCCGGCTTCATGCAGTCTGTAACCGCGTTCCCTTCCTTCAAAAACTCCGGATTTGAGACCACATCAAAAGTCAGATTTGAATCTCTCCTATTAAGCTCCGCCTGTATACTCTCTTTCACCTTTACTGCTGTACCAACCGGAACCGTGGACTTATTCACCACGCACATATGATGCTTCATATTCGCGCCGATTTCCTTTGCAGCAACAAGCACATATTGAAGATCAGCCGATCCATCCTCTCCCATTGGAGTTCCAACTGCTACAAAAGCAATGTTCGCCGTTTCCAATGCTTCTGCAATATCAGTTGTGAATTTCAAACTCCCACGCTCTTGATTCTTCTGAACCATTTCTGCCAGACCCGGCTCATATATAGGAATAATTCCCTTCTTCAGATTCCCTATCTTCTCTTTATCAACATCTATGCACCAAACTGTATTTCCCATCTCTGCAAAACACGTGCCAGTAACAAGCCCTACATATCCTGTTCCAATAACAGCTATTCTCATCCTTTTTTCCTCCGCAACGTTCTCCAGATTATACAAACAACAGTTTTCCAGTATGATAAATGCACAGATCATTCATATTTGTCATAAAATAGAGCGTTTCAAGGCTTTCGCTCAGATAGGCAGTATACCTGTCATTCCGCTCCTCTCCTCTTGGATTCGATAGCTTCTCAATCCTGTCAAGAATCGGAAATAGCCAAGAACAGTAATCAGAAAAAACTTTCTTTTTTGCGAGCAGTATATTGTAGTTGTAAAAATAGTGTTGCGAAAAAACTTCGTCAAACTTTTCTCCATATTCTGGATATAATTCCTTCACCACTTTTTTTGTCAATATCCAATCCTTTTCTTCCACGTACCATGTATGCTGGATTTGTGAATTGGGATAATGTAGCATAGGATAAGGTAATACAACGTCCACATCATTTTGTTTAATTCGCCTTATATCATCATCCGTCAAATCAAGAAGCCTCCTGTAATGGCATACTCCAACATATTCATCCAATGTATCCAGCTTATTCTTCCATATCCAATAATGAGCTGTCATCTCACAACGGAGATGGTTAAGTTGGGAAATATTATCCCCTGTATTATCATAGTAATCTGCTTTTCCATTAATATCGACACCGCTTTCTTTTGCACCATAACACCCCAGATATAGCGTTTTGTGAAACTCTAGGAGTGATGGTTGGTTTTTCAGCGGCTTATCAAGATAAAAACACGCCTGATACATCGTCACCGCCGGTAATGGTTTCGATTGAACCGCATCCAGTTTTCTAACCGATCGAAACCTTCCCTCAACATCATAATACTCCCCCATGATCTTCGCTTCCAAATGGGAATCAATCATTATTAGGTTGTAAAAACCGCATTGATTGATAACAGCCTCTATCTCGGTATGTATTAGTTCAGGCACAGCAACAAAAACTTGAGCTTGCTGTTTCTCAACATCGGAGAGGCCATCTGAAACATCAAATATTGACCTTACTGGACAGCCCCAAATAGAATTCAAGTTTTCGTCCTGTTTGGATACCAGAAACGCCTTTATGGTTATTTCCGGTCTCAACACAGATAACGCCTTGTACAATCCGGTAGCTGTTGCTTTCGCGCCAAAAATATAATATGACAATGTTTACCCCACCTCGATGACTTCATCAAATACAACGCCCTTTGGAATCTCGTCCATTTTATCTATCCAACAAACCACCTCACAATGATTTGATAGCAATAATTGAGAGTACCAATATCTTCCTTCCAGTCCTTTACCGACAAGAACAACCCGACTATTCTTCTTTATTCTCTCATATGGTACCCGGAATCGTAAAGACGCTGTCGTCATTATGCTCCCAGACGCTCTTGCTGCTTCAAACATTATTTCACCGAATGACGCGTTTGTGATCATGCGATACCAATCCCCGACCCTGTTATCATGAAAATAATCCTCCGGTAAGTCAGTTGCCTCCAACATCGGAAAGATCTCATCCCGATATTTATTATACAAGAACAGTGCCTTTGAATACTCCGGCATACTGTCAAAGTATTCTCTCATCAGCCGGAGTGCCACGTTAAGGTAACTCTGCTTGACATGCCTCCAAACACCCAGTTCTTTATATTGTTTCAGTACCCTATATGTTCCTTCATATGCTCCTGTGGGAAAACTGGCTTTTGAATCACATAAACTATTCCCCGTATTGATTCGATAGTTGATGAACGCTTCTTTTACTACCGCAATTCTTTTTGCCAAAACAGGAGCTATCATAGATATATACTGATCCTCAGAGACAGGAATCGGTGTAAAATCCAATTTATTTTCAGTCAAAAAAGACCTTTTATACAATTTGTTCCACGAGTAGTTATCAACAATCTCGCATATGTACTCTGCGCACGATTTCCAGTTAAAATAACTCCCTTCTGGAACGTATTCCAAATCGGGATGGGGCATTTTACCAACCACCCTTTCTCTTTCATTATCATACGCCTGCCCAGTACATACTACAATTTCCGCTTTCGTATCCTCTGCTTTCTGAACCAACGTCTCGATCATACGAGAATCAAAGAAATCATCACTGTCTAAAAAAATCACATACTGTCCCCTGGCAGCTTCTAGCCCGCGATTTCTTGCACCAGCAGCACCTTTATGTTCGTTATCGTTACAAATAATCCTTATGCGGGAATCTTTTTTTGCAAATTCTTCTAATACCAAAACCGAATCATCTGTTGACCCGTCATCCACGCAAACAACGTCTATGTCATCATGGGTCTGGCGAACAATTGACCCTATGCACATTCGTAAGAATGGCGAAGAATTATAAATCGGTATCACAATTGATACAGTGCTCATAGTATCACCTTGTACAAAAACTCTCTAAGTATATATATATCATAAGGCCAATCCGTATCCTTACGTATCAACTTTACGATCTCATTAGGCTTTAACGCGGGAGTAATTACCAGTATCGCATTGTCTTTACGTGTTACCTCATTCTCGATTGGAATTCCATGCATTTCTCCTTTTTTTGACCTATCAAAAACACCCGTAACCAAACACCAAGCATCCTCCGCTTCCAACAATTCGTATAAAACCTCTGCCATAGCACCCGCGCCATAAATACAAATCACCTTGTGATTATTAATCAGCCACCTCTTTATTAACCCTTTCCCTTTCAATGAGAAGGCAACCTCATATATCGCTCTAATTTCAATCTCACGCATGCCTATAGCATTACCATCCGATTCAATTCCCTCTGCACGCCACAACTGTTCTTCCATAAGTTCAACATAAAAAGGGGTTTTCTTGGCGTATTTCCACCATAAGCGATATAAGCCATTCTTCGGTCCGCTCTGCCAGGGATTACATCCTGCAAAATGCA
>JAFZLB010000098.1 GCA_017551665.1 Lachnospiraceae bacterium | reverse complement strand
GCGTGGGAAAAATTCATATAAACAAGACCGATCAAAGCCGGATCGTTCGTGGGGAGCACCTCGCGTTCCAGCTGTTTGAGTGCGGCGAAAACGCGACGTCCGTTCTGCGGGATCAGTGCGCGAATCTCTCTGAGCTGTTCGGAGACGGAAACTTTACATACTGTGGAATTCATATTTCCATCATAACAAAACCGGGGCATAAAGAAAAGAAAAATATTCCGGAGTCAAATACCCCGCCGCAGAGCAGCGGGGCATGACCCGGCAAGTTTTTGGCAAGTCCGCCCCAGAGGGGCGGGGTATTTGACCCCGCGGCATTCGCCGGATGGACATGCAAGCATGTCCGCCCGGCTCATTGCTTCGCGTGAATAAAAGGCGGAGGGGAAACAGTTGAAACTGCGAAGCGGCTGTGCTACATTATTATGTGTGTTTTGCAGGGGTATTCCCGCGAAGATGAGAAGAAAGAAAGGACAGTATGATGGGAATCTTGGATCGTTTCATAAACCGGACGGATATCAATGCGGCGCTGCGTCTGTTCCGGGCGGAAAAACGCGCGGTGCTCTTGGATGTGAGAACGCTTTCGGAGTTTGCCGCGGGACATATTCCCCGCAGCCGCAATCTGCCGCTGGATGAGATCGAAAAGGCGGAGAGTGCCGTCCCGGATAAGAGTATGCCGGTGTATGTGTACTGCCAGAAGGGCGGCCGCGCGTCCAAAGCGGCGGATAAGCTGAAGAAGATGGGGTATACGCAGGTGATTAACATCGGCGGAATTGAAAAGTATACCGGCAAACAGGACAGGGTGCAGGGTAAGAACAAGATTCTGTCTTCCCAGCGTGACGCGGCCATGAAGGCGCAGATGGACCAGCCCTGGAACAAAAAGATCTCAAAGAAGATGATGTGAGGACGGCTGTATGGCACTGATCAAAAAACCGGTGACGGGGATGCGGGATATTCTGCCCGCGGAGATGGCGCTCAGGCAGTATTGTCTTCGCGTGATCCGGGAGACCTATGGACGCTTTGGCTTTACGGAAATCGAAACGCCGGTGGCGGAATCCCTTGAGAACTTAAACAGCAAACAGGGCGGAGAGAACGAAAAGCTGATCTTCCGCGTGCTGAAGCGCGGGGAAAAGCTGGATCTTTCGAACGCGAAGACGGCGGACGATGTGTCTGACATGGGCCTGCGTTATGACCTGACGGTGCCGCTGGTGCGGTATTATGCCGCGCACGCGAATGAACTGGCCTCGCCCTTCAAGGCGCTGCAGACGGGCAGCGTGTTCCGTGCGGACCGGCCGCAGAAGGGCAGGTACCGGCAGTTCACGCAGTGTGATATTGATATCTTCGGCGAGAAATCAACACTGGCGGAGATCGAGCTGATTCTGGCTACGACGGCGGCCATCGGCAAATTGTCTTTTCACGATTTTTGCATCCGCATCAGCGACCGCAGGCTGTTGAAGGCCATGGCCGCATTCTGCGGATTTCCCGAGGAGCGGCAGGACAGCGTCTTTATCACGCTGGACAAACTGGATAAGATCGGCCCTGACGGCGTCCGCAAAGAGCTCACGGAAAACGGCTTTGCGCAGGAGGCGGTCGAAAAATGTCTTTCGCTCTTCCATACCGGGGAGGAAAGGGGGAAGGACGCGGAGGCGCAGATTGCCGCGATCGAAAGTTTCTGTGCAGCGGTCGGCGGTCCTGAGACGGAAGCGGTTTGCAGGGATCTGACGATGATTCTTAACACCGTGGAACAAACGAAGGAAGCGGATTTCCGCATGATCTTCGACCCGACGCTCGTCCGCGGAATGGGCTATTATACCGGGACGATCTTTGAGATTTCCCTGCCGCAGTTCGGCGCAAGCTGCGGCGGCGGCGGACGTTATGACAAGCTGGTGGGGCTGTTCACCGGGCAGGAGACGCCCGCCTGCGGATTTTCCATCGGCTTTGAACGCATCGTCATGATTCTTCTGGAAGAAGGATTCCGGATTCCGGGCGAGGAGGAAAAAACCGCTTTTCTGATTGAGAAGGGGGTTGCCCCGGAACGCATGGCGGAAATTCTTACCGATGCGAAGACGGCGCGGGACGGCGGACAGACCGTTTTGGTCTGCGGGATGAACAAAAACAAAAAGTTCCAGAAGGAACAGCTTTCCGCGCAGGGATATACCGCGTTCCGGGAGTTTTTCAGAGAATAATATTCTTCGGAGGTTTTTTTGGAACCAGTCGTCATACGATGTATCATTCTTTTTGTACTGCTTTTGCTGTCGGCCTTTTTCTCTTCCGCGGAGACGGCGATGAGTGCCGTCAACCGCGTCCTGATGCGCTCGCTTGCGGAAGAGGGAGATAAGCGCGCGGCAAGCGTCTTAAAGATCGCGGATGATTACCAGAAAATGCTATCCGCCATCCTCATCGGTAATAATATCGTGAATCTGACAGCCTCCGCGCTGGCGGCTCTGACCGTGACGGAGGCCTTCGGGAGCGCCTGGCTCGGGCTCGGCACCGGTGTGCTGACCTTTCTTGTGCTTTTGTTCGGAGAAATCATTCCGAAGACGGTGGCGAAGGTGCACGCGGACAAAATCGCGCGGCTGTACGCGCCGCTGATCCGCTTTTTCATGCTGCTGCTGACGCCGCTCATCGTCATCATCAATGCGATTGCCACGGTCTTTTTGAAAATCTTCCGCGTGGATCCGAAGGAACGCTCCTCTATGACGGAGAACGAGCTGAAGACCTATGTGGACGTGTCCCATGAGGACGGCGTGATCGAGACGGAAGAGAAGGAGATGATCTACAACGTCTTTGATTTCGGTGACGCATTGGCGAAGGACATCATGATTCCGCGTATTGATATGAGCTGTGTCAGCGTGGACGCCTCTCTCGCCGACGTGATCCGCGTGTTTAAGGAGGACATGTACACGCGTCTGCCGGTCTATGAGAAGACGCAGGACCGGATCATCGGCCTGTTGAACATCAAGGATCTGGCCTTCATTGACGACAAGATGCCCTTTCATGTACGCGACTATATGCGTGAGGCCTATTATACCTATGAGTTCAAAAAGACCTCCGGTCTGCTGATGGAGATGCGCGAACAGGCCTATAACATCGCCTTTGTGCTGGATGAGTACGGCGCGACCGTCGGCATGATCACGCTGGAGGACCTGCTGGAGGAGATTGTCGGCGAAATCCGCGATGAGTATGATTCCGACGAGGAGGAGCTGCTGAAGGATCTCGGGGAAGGCCGTTACCTGATCGAGGGCGGCATGAAGCTGGATGACATCAACGATGCGCTGGATACCTCGCTGGAGTCCGAGGATTACGATTCCATCGGCGGTCTGATGATCGGCGCGCTGGATCGCATTCCGTACAACCGCGAATCCGTGACGCTTCCGGACGGCACACAGCTCACTGCAAGAGGCATCAAACAAAACCGCATTCTGAAGGTGCTACTGACACTGCCGGAAAAACATGTGGATCATCCATCCGATACGCCGGAGGAGGAAGCTGCTGCCGGCAGAAGTTAAAAAAGCGCGCTTTTCATTTTCGGTCCTCTCATGATATAATCGGACTGTTTGTAACGGCCTTGCAGGTCATGTAAAACAGGAAGGACAAAAGAGAGAGAGGAAGCGTATGAAAAGAAAACTGACATTATTATCTGTCGCAATGATGCTGATCCTTGCCGCCTGTGGGGGAGGGGTAAAGGATCTTGCCAATGACCTTGCTACGGCGCAGAAACAGGCGCAACCGGGTGGGGGTTCAACCGGTGCCGGCGGACAAGGGGATAACGCGCCGGGCTTGAACGAAGAGGAGGGGTATTTTCGTGCCGCAGGTCAAGGGCAGACAGATGCGGATACGCTGTCCTTCCCCGCGCAGTCGGCAATGACCTTTGAAATGAAACCGGAAATGCTTTCCTATGACATTACCGACCTGGTGATTCAGATCTATGATATTGTCCTTGAGTACAGCGGGAAGTATACCGCAGCGGAAATCATGGAACAGTTTGAAAGCAGTGTTGTCGAGTTTGAGGTTGATAAAGATGCGTATGTTCCGGAAAAATGGATTGGTGCTGGAAAGTGGGAGTATATACGAATGTTACCGAAACATGAAGAGAAAGCATGTATTGTATTGAAGTGTGATAATCCGACAAATGATTTGTTAGAATAATCCTTGGGCCTTTCCCCGCCGCTCTGCGGCGATCAACTTGCTATACATAGGTAGCAGGGTTCCGATATAATAAAGGGGCAGGCAAGGAGTGGCCCCCATGGAAAGTATAAGCTTACATAGTTCGCATAATGTT